>JAGOFZ010000027.1 GCA_017996955.1 Longilinea sp. | reverse complement strand
CCCACCGAAGCCCCGCCAGCAGAATCTGGCGAAGCACCCCAGCCCCCGCCGCCCCCAGAAGATCAACCCTGAGGCGGCACGGAAGAAGCATGTATTTACGCGGTAGTAAACTGAGCATGACCCGCCGCCGGCGGCGCATCAATCCGCTGCGGATTGCGATATTGGTATTGTTGATTGGCGCCATGGTGTATGTCAATCAGGTGATTGTGCCTGCCACCGGGCCGCTGTTTATCCCCACGCCCACCCCCACACGCTCGCCCGAATCCTACGTGGCAGATGCGCAGGGGCTGGTGGAAGCTGGCAAGATTCCCCAGGCCATTGTGGCCTATGAGGCGGCGATCAAAGTGGACCCGCGCAACCCGTCATCCTACATTGCGCTGGCGCGGCTGCAAATCTATTCCGGGCTGTATGCTGAGGCCACCACCAATGCCGACAATGCCCTGCTGCTGAACGCCAACAGCAGCATTGCCAATGCGCTGCGCGGCTGGGCGCTGGGCTTTCAGGGTGAGTATTTGGAGGCTTCGGCCTCTCTCAAACAGGCGATTGATCTGGACCCCAACAACCCCGTGCCCTATGCCTATTATGCCGAGGTGCTGGCGCTGCAGCAGCAGAGCGATTCTGGCGGGCTGGGCACGCTGGATGAGGCCATCGAAATGTCGCAAAAGGCCGAGCAGCTTGGCCCCAATACCCTCGAGGCGCACCGGGCGCGCGGCCTGATTCTGGAGATCACCTCCAACTACGAAGAAGCCGTGGCCGAACTGGAAGCCGCCGTCTCCATCAACCCCAACATTGCCGACCTGCACATTGCCCTGGGGCGCAATTACCTGGCGCTGGAATATTACGACCAGGCGGTTGAGCAGTTTAACAACGCCATCCCGCTGGACCCCACCAACCCGCTGCCCAAGTGGTATCTCTCGCGCACCTATTTCCGGGCGGGTGAGTTTTCCAAGGCCATTCTCTACGGCGAGCAGGCCATCAAAGACAACCCCACTGACCCCTATTTGCACGGCAACCTGGGGATGATCTACCGCCGGGCTGAAGACCTGCCGCGCGCCATTGCCTCGCTGGGGCTGGCAGTGCGCGGCGGCGCCACCGAAGATGGCGCCGAGGTGGCCGGCCTGCCGCTGGATTACGGCCGCGTGGCCGAATATTACTATAACTATGGCCTGGCGCTGGCTGATAACGGCCAGTGCGGCGAGGCGCTGCAAATTGCCCAGGCGCTGCTCAATGGTGTGGCCGCCGATGAGATTGCTGTTTACAACGCGCAGGAGATGATTAACATCTGTGCGGCAGCAGCCGGGCAGCCCACCGCCACCCCGGCCGTGCCCGAGCCCACCCCCACGCCGTGAGGCTGCGATGCAAATCACACCCCGAACGCGTTTCCTCTTCCGTAAAAACCGCACCTACTCCCGCCCGCTGTGGGTGTTTGCGCTGCTGCTGGTTTTGCTGGCCAACCTGTTTGTGCTGCGCGGCTGGGCCGCTGGCAAGGTGGAGCCGCTCTTCATGCCCACCCCCACGCCCACCCGCACGCTCAACTCTTATGCGCTGGAAGCCAGAACCTATTTTGACGCGGGCGACCTGCAGCGCTCCATTGAGGCCTATCAGTTTGCGGCCGGCCTGCAGCCCGATGACCCCGCGCTGTGGTACGAGCTGGCCCGCATCCAGACCTACTCATCCAACATGATGACCACCGACGCCGACCGGGTGGCCCGGCTGGCAGAGGCACTGGTCTCGGCTGAAAAGGCAGTCTCCATTGCGCCGGATAACAGCATGGCCTACGCCGTGCGCGCCTTTGTGCTGGACTGGAGCGCCTCTTACATGGAAGACCCCACGGCCCGACAGGATGCCCTGAACAATGCCGAACAGTCGGCCATCCGGGCCTTGCAGTTGGATAATACCAATGCCCTGGCGCTGGCTTACTACGCCGAAATCCTGGTGGACCAGCAGAACTGGACCCAGGCGGAGCAGTACATCCGTCAGGCGCTGGAGCGTGATGATACGCTGATGGATGTGCATCGCGTCAATGCCTATGTGCTGGAAAGCACCATGTATTACGAAGATGCCATTGCCGAGTACGAGCGCGCCGTCGAGATCAACCCCGCGCTGACGTTCCTGTACATCTCCATCGGCGCCAACTACCGCCACCTGAAGCAGAATGACCTGGCGCTGGAGTATTTTGCCAAGGCCGCCCGCATCAATGAGCAGTTGGGCGTGCAAGACCCCATCCCCTACCTGGCGATTGCCAAGACCTACTCGCAAATGGGCGAGTTCCTCTCGGCAGTGCTGAACGTGCGCCGGGCGGTGGATATCAACCCGACCAGCCCCGATATTTACGGGCAGTTGGGCATTGTGTACTTCAAGGCGCGCAACTACGAGGGGGCCATTCCGGCGTTGAAGTGCGCAGTGTACGGCTGTGATGCCGCCGAGAGCTGTGAGGTGCGCCAGTGCGACCCCGAGGCCGGGCCGCAGATCACCATTGAGGGCATGCCGCTGACCTCCAATACCCTGGTGTATTACTACACCTACGGCTCGGTGCTGGCGGGCATGCACCGCCCGGTGAATAACTACTGTGCCGAGGCGATGAAGGTGCTGGCTCAGGTGCGCGCCGCCTATGGCAGCGACCCCACCGTCATCGCCATCATCGAGCCCAGCGAGGCCATCTGCGCGGAGTACGGGTATTAGGATTTAGGATTTAGGATTGCTGATTGCGGGGGAGATTTTGCGGCCCAGGGGCAGATTTATGCCTACTCTCCTCGCATGCCAAACCATCCCCAACCTGAAACGTGAAACTTACAAATATTCTTTCAACTGCCGGGCGCGGCGGGGGTGCCGCAGGCGGCGCAGGGCTTTGCTTTCAATCTGGCGAATGCGTTCACGCGTCAGGCCAAACTTTTGCCCCACTTCTTCCAGGGTGTAGGTGTGGCCGTTCTCCAGCCCAAAGCGCAGCCGCAGAATGCGCGCCTCGCGGGCGGGCAGCGTTTCGAGCACTTCTTCGATCTTTTCCCGCAGCAGCAGCTCGTAGGCGCTCTGGGTGGGCGTGGGCGTCTGCTGATCTTCTACAAACATGCCCAATTCGCTGTCTTCTTCGTCTTCGTTCACGGGGCTTTCCAGCGAAAGCGGCAGCCACGAGACCCGCTGCATCCACTCCACCTTGTTGATGGAGACCTGCATGGCGCCGGCCAGCTCATCGCTGGTGGGGATGCGCCCCAACTGCTGCTCCAGCTCGTGCGTCTGGCGGTACAGCAGGCGGATGCGGTCCACCATGTGGACGGGGACGCGGATGGTGCGGCCCTGGTCGGCAATGGCGCGGGAGATGGTCTGGCGGATCCACCAGGTGGCATAGGTGGAAAAGCGGAAGCCGCGCTGATATTCGTATTTTTCCACGGCCTTCATCAGGCCCAGGTTGCCCTCTTGAATCAGATCGAGGAAGGGCACGCCGCGGCCCATGTAGCGCTTGGCAATGCTGACCACCAGCCGGGTGTTGGCCTTAATCAGATGCTCGCGGGCGGTCACGGCGGCCTCAGCCTGCTGCTCCAGTTCATGGCGGCGGGCGGGCGTCAGGCGGCTGTTGCAGCGTTCCAGCAGGCGACGGGCCTGCTTGCCCTGCTCAATTTGGCGGGCCAGCGACAGCTCCTCGTCCATATTCAACAGCGGCACGCGCGACATCTCTTTGAGGTAGAGCCCAATGGTATCGTCTGAAGAGACCGATTCCATCGCACTGGCGGGGTAGGCGTCATCGGCCACATCCAGCAGGCTTTCATCTTCCGGGAAGCTGGCCTCGTTGTCGCGGTCCAGAATATCCACCCCGCGGTGGCGCAGCGCCACCATAATTGCCTCCAACCGCTCGGCATCCCCCGACACATCGGGACATGCTTCCATCAAATCATCTGTCGTCAAATAGCCCTGCACGTCTGCTTTTTCCAGCAGCATGCTCAGGGTTTCGCCGCTTCTTCTCCGCCTGCCTGGGTTAGCCATTCTACAAGTCCTCCCGATGGTTTTCTCCGCCTGCGTCGTTTCTCGGCATAGTGGCTCCGCTCAAGCCGCCGAGTGTTCGCAGGGCGCAGTGTTGAGGTCGGCTCCGCAAACCGGGCACAGCCCCTTGCATTCGGGGCGGCAGATCGGTCTGATGGGGATTTCGAGGATGAGGTATTCCATCACCAGGGGAGCCAGGTCAATATTGCCGTCGTCCGGCACCAGCAGCCCCGATTCAGTCGCCTGATCGGGGTTAAAGGCAAACAGGTCTGTAAAAGATATATGCAAAGGTTGCAAGAAATTGACCAGGCAGCGCACGCAGTCAGCGGGCACGCTGGCATCAAACTGGCTGTCCACCAGGATTCCCTGACCGGTGCGGGTCAACCGGGTGACGCCGGTGATGGCCTGCGCTTCAAGGTCAATGGAGAGCTGGAAAGCGGGGACATCAAAATGGATGTCGCGCCGCGTGCCAATAGGCTGATTCAATAAAAAGCCGATGTTGACTCGGAAGGGGAAGGGTTGTTTCACTGTTTAGTAGGGATTGCCCGAAGATTAATAGCCCATAATGCGTATATATTATAGCATGGCGATTCGGGCAAGTCAATTATTTATGATTAAATTGATATTTATTATTCGGGCAGGAAGCCCATAGGTCTGCCCCACCGTCACAATGGCAGGCGCCCCGAACCACCCCCAAAACCTAAGACCTAAAACCTAAGCCCCAACCCGGGCAAACCGGGTGATTTTTCTAACTCGGGCGGATACAAAAGTTGTATAATCATTTAAGCAAACCCCGCTGACCTGATTAAAGGAGTGCGCCGCAATGACAGCAACCCCACCCCAAAACGAAACCGATAAACAGCTCGAGAAAGAGAAAGCCGAAGCCCGCAAACAGGAGCGCCTGGCCCGTGAGGCCGAAGCCCGTCTTAAACGCAGCCGCTTTTGGGGCGTGCTGCTGGTGCTTTTGCTGGGCATTGGCGGGATTATTGCCCTGTGGTTCAGTTTTCACAGCGCACAGAACGCCATGCTGCGGATTGCGGTCATCATTGGCGTGGTGGGGCTGTACCCCATCTCTTACCTGGCCTATCAGGCGCACGGCGAGTCGCGCCGCAAAAAGATTGAGCGCGATATCAACCTGCTGGGCCTGGTGCGCGACAATGAGAAGAGCGAGATTGAGGAGCTTTTTAAAACCGTGTACAGCCCGGTGCAGTACATGGCCTATATTGGCCTGATTGTGCTGGTATCGCTGCTGATCCTGCTGGCCTATTTTCAGCGCGAGGCGCTGGGCGCTTTTGCCCCGCCCGAGGTGCTGACGCTGGTCTATTACGGCTTTCTGGGCGCCTATGTCTTTTCGGTGCAAGACCTGGTGCGCCGCTACAATACCTTTGATTTGCAGCCCCAGGTTTACAGTTCGATTTTTATGCGCATGGTCATTGCCGTGCTGATTATTCTGGTCGGGGCAACTGTCATTCTGGCCAGCGGCGGCAGCCTGGCGGCTGAACCCGCCCAGTCGGATACCACCGTGATCGTCTCAAGCATTGAAGGACTGCCGCAGGTCACGCCGACGGCCGCGGCACAGGTGCGGGCCATCCCCACGCCGCTGGGTCAGGCTGCAGCGCCCACCGCCATCATGAGCGGGGCCGTGCCCACAGCCATCACCGGCAATGGGGTGGCAACCCAGGCGGTGCAGATCAACGGCGCCACCGTCACCACCACGGTGGAAACCGCCCCCGCGGCCGAACCCCCCGCTGGCGATGCCGCCGGCTGGGCGGCTGTGCTGGCCTTTGTGATTGGCATGTTCCCCGCCAGCGGCATCCGCTGGTTTGTCACCCGGGCCAGCCGCGTGCTGGGCGACCAGGAGCAGTACCGCCCCCACGAGCTGCAACTGCGCGTCCTGCTGGGCATCAACGAGCACCACGAAGCCCGGCTGCGTGAGATGGGCATTGACGACGCTCAAAACCTGGCCACCGTCGATCTGCGCAAGCTGCTGCTGACCACGCAGTTTGATACCCAGACCGTGGTCAACTGGGTGGATCAGGCCATTTTGTACTGCAAGGTTGGTAAGAAAATCACCGACTGCCGCGAGCTGAACATCACCACCTTCCATGAGCTGCGGCATGCCGTCTCCAGCCTCAACCCGGCGGGCAGCGTCGCAACCCCTGCCAATGATCTGCTGGGGCGGCTGCTGGTCAAGCTGAACCTGAACAGCCGGGAAGAACTGGTGGCCCTGACCAATTACACCAACTATCCCAACTATACGCATATCAGCGAATATTACACCCGCACCGCGCGGGTGGCCCGCGATATTTCTGAAGAGGGCGAGCAGTCGGTCTTTGGCAGCCGCGAAGAGAATAAAGATTACGGCGAGTTACGCGAGATTGACCCCAAAGAACTGGCCCGCCTGGAAGATATTGTGCAGCAGGCGCCAGACGATGAAAAGACGCTGGTCAAACTGGGAACCGCCTATTACTACCAGTCATTGAAGAATCAAGACAAGGCCCTGCTGGAAACCGCCAACCGGCGGCTGGAACAGGCCCTGGCAATTGACTCTGAACTGGTTGAGGCCTACTATATTCAAGCGCTGGTGGCCTTCCGCCTGGAAAACCTGAACACCGTCATCACCAAATGCACCGAGGCGATCAAACGCGATAACACCCACCCCACCGCCTACAACCTGCGCGGGCTCACCTACTCGCTGCTGGGTTACTATGACCTGGCCGACAGCGACCTGGACCGCGCCATCAACCTGGATCGCTGGAACGGCGAAGCCTACCTCAACCGGGCGCGGGTGGCCAACGCCACCCATCATTTTGACCGTGCCATTGCCGACCTGGAGCGCGCCAACCTGCTGCGGGTGGATACCAAGGAACTGTGGCTCATCTGGGGCGTGGCACTGCTGGGGCTGGGCAAGTTCAAAGATGCCGTGACCATGTTCTCGCGGGCGCTGCGCTATGATCCTGGCTTTACGCTGGCACTGGCCCGCCGGGGTTACGCCTACCTGAACCTGGGCCTGGCCTATTACCCTCAGGCCGCGCTGGACCTGCAAGCCGCAGTCAAAAATGATGCCACACTCGTCGAGGCCTGGTACAATCTGGGTATCTTGCACACCCGCCAGGGCAATGATGCAGAAGTCGTCAAGATGCTTACCCAGGTGCTGGAACTGCAGCCCGACAACTACGCTGCTCATTTTGACCTGGCGGAGGCCCTGCTGCGGCTGGGCAATCCCCAGGCCGCGGCTGAACACTTCCAGCGGGTGCTGGAACTGGCCCCCGCCGAGTCGCCCGAATTCAAACAGAGCCAGATTGAACTGGATAAATTGAACAACAACCCTGGAGTTTAGGAGAAGGAAACCATGACACGCAAACCCAAACACGACAAGACCAAAAAAGATGATGTCTCGCAGGTGATTCGCGATATCAGCGTGGGCGATATCAGCAACATCAACGGCGGGGTGATCAACGTGGGGTCGGGCAACGTGCACACCGGCTCTACCATCGATGCCCGCCAGATTGACACCGGCGGCGGCGCCTACATTGGCGGCAACGTGAGCCTGGGCGGCGGCAGCTTCATCGCCCGCGACCAGATCAACTACGCCAGCGCGGCGCCCTCCAGCGAAATGACCGCTGCCTTTGAAAAGCTGACTGCGGCGATCAATAAGTTGGCCGACCCTGTCGATACTCAGGTTGCTCAATTAGCAGTTCAACAACTGCAAACTGAAGCCGCCAAGGGCGACGCCGCCAGCGAAGAGACAGTCAAGAAATGGTTTGAGAGGCTGATAGCTATGTCTTCCGACATCTGGGAAGTAGCGGTCACCACCTTTATCAACCCGATTGCCGGAGTATCTACGGTTTTCAAGAAAATTGCCGAGAAAGCCAAAGCTGAGCGCGCGGCCAAAGGGCAGTAACCCGGCCCGCTACGGCCCGGTAATCTCGTACAAATAGACGCCATCCCGGCGGTAGATCAGCAGCAGCCCGGCGCAGTCCGTCAGTGCGGCGGGCTGCAGGCTGCCAATGCCCTCCCGCAGGTAAAGGTGCGTCAGGCCGGCATCGGCTGCCAGCGACCAGAAATCCGCATCGCACCCGGTGATGCGGCTGGCGCGCTCTGCCAGTGCGTTGATGCCCGTCACATAGGGACTCTCCCCCATGCCGTACAGCCCTGGCGGCGTGATGGTCTGGCGGCGGGTGTCGGTCAGCAGCCAGTAGCCGCCATCCACCCCGCGGTAGCCGCCCTGCCAGCCGGTGCTGTTGATGAAAAATTTAGCATCCGGCGGCGTATTTTCAGCGGCCCAGTCCAGCGCGGCCAGGTCGGCGGGCTGCACAAAGACTGTCACCCAGTTGATGATATGGCGCGTGTTCCAGGCACCCCAGCCCAGCAGGCTCACCCCAATCAAGGCTGCCAGCAGCAGGCCCACCCAGGGGCGGGTCCATTTTCCCAGCAAGCCACCGGCACTGAAGATCAGATGCGCCAGAAGCAGCGCGGCGGGCAAGAACAGCACAATGGCGAACAGGTCGGGTCTGAAGGGGTTGAGGCGCAGCCAGGGGAGCGTCAGCAGGGCCAGCAGCAGCGCCCAGAAGCCAAAGCGCCGCGCGCCCGGCTGGATGAGCGTGAGGACCAACCCGGCCAAAGCGGCGCCCAGCAGAATATGATTGTGCCGCGGGCCCAGAATGTACAGGATGTAATGGATATAATCCTGCCCAACCCCCAACTGAGGGATCACGCCAACCTCGGTGCCGCGGTACAGCCAGACCTGCCAGAGCCAGGGGGCGGTGATGAGCAGCCCGCCCAGCCCCGCGGTGAAGAGCGTCAGCCAGCGGCTCTGCCGCCGAATTTCTCCCAGCAGCAGGATGACATAGAAGAAGGCCAGCATCAGCATGGCCAGGTAATGTGTCAGGCATACCCCGGCGGTCAGTAAAAAGAGGCGCAGCCAGGCGCCAGGGGCGGGCTGCGGGGCGCGCAGTTCCAGCGCGGCCGAAAGCGCCGCCGGCAGCAGCAGCAGGCCGGTGGCCAGCGGGTAGCGTCCCCAGGTCAGGTAATAGGCCGGCATCTGAAAGGCCAGCCCCACCAGCAGCCCGGCCAGGGCTGCGCGCTTCCAGTCCCCCCAGACGGCAACCGAGAGGCGATAAGCTGCCAGGGCAATCAGGGCGTTCAGCGCGCCGCCAAACCAGAGCAGGGTTTGTTCGGCGGGCAGCCCGGTGAGGGCGGTGAAGATGGCGGCAATCAGGTGGAAGCCGTAATGATAGTAAAACGGCACGGGCAGCTCCGGCCCCAGGGTGGCCGGCAGGCTGCCGTTTTCGACAATCTTCTGCACCACAAAGGTATGCTGAACCGAGTCCACCCAGGCGGGCATCAGCAGTTCGCGCGCCTGGTAATGCCGCCAGGCGATCAGCCCGCCCAGGGCAGCCAGCCCAATCAGCAGGCCCAGCGCCGGGGGAATGGCTGCGCGCCAGCCCGCCATTGAAAGCAGCGGTCGCGGCGCGGTTTTCACCGCTTGCAAAAAGCGGTATTCCCAGCCAATCAGCGTCAGAGAGGCGCAAATGCCATAGGCCGCCAGCAGCCCTTGCTGCGTCCAGCGAATGTGCAGCCACAGGCTGATCAGCCCAACCAGCGCCGTCAGCGCCAGACTGAGCGCCAGGGCATCGGCCAGCCAGGCCAGGGCATCACGCCGGGGGCGCGGCCACCAGGCCAGCCAGGCCGCACCTGGCAATAATAATATGGCCGCACCGGCAGCCATTGCAACGAACGGGCTCACATCCATCCTGTTGATTATAACCGGGATTGGCTTAAGGGTACGGATACCCCGGCTCAGTTGGTGTGCGGGTGGGCGTGAAGGTGGCCGTGGGCGGCGGCGGCTGTGTGAAGGTGGCCGTGGGCGGCGGCGGCTGTGTGAACGTGGCTGTGGGCGGCGGCGGCTGTGTGAACGTGGCTGTGGGCGGCGGCGGCTGTGTGAACGTGGCCGTGGGTTGGCCCGGGCGTGTGGCTGTACGGGTTGGTTGGCCCGGCAAAGTGGCCGTCCAGGTTGGCAGCGGGGTGGCGGTCAGCGTGGCGGTGGGCATGGGGGTTGAGCTGGGCATGCCGGGGGCGGCGGTGCTGGTGGGCAGCGGCGTGAAGATCGGCGCGGCCGGGGTGGGGGTGGCTGCCAGCGGCCCCGCCGGGGTGATGGTAGGCACAAAAGCGGTCAGCGTGGGTAAAAACCCGGGCTCAAACAGGTCACGCAGCAGCGAGTCGTTCATCGCGGCAATCGGCTGACCGCGCGGGTCGGCGCTGTAATCGGCCTGGAAGGGGGAATGCAGGGGCACTTCCAGCAGGCCGCTCAGCCCGCTCAGGCGCAGCTCGGCATCCACCAGGATCAAGCCAAGCACCAGGGCGGCTGCCAGCAGCATCAGCAGCAGCAAAAACCGCCAGTAAGTTGCCCGTTCTTTGGTTCGACCAGCCAGCACAGCGACCTCCGCGCCTCAAGTATAGCGGATGGAAAGACAGAACGAAATGGCCGGGAGATTACAATCTCCTATCAGTTGGGCGCGGCGGTACATGCAGGCGGTGAACCTGCAAAATCTCGGCCTTGCCGCGCACGTTATGCTCGCCCAGGGCCTCAAACAGGAAGAGGTTTTGCTGCTCGCCCAGGGCATCCAGGGTGGTCTGACCGACGATAATGGCGCTTTCTGAACACAACTCGCGCGTCAGGCCCTGCAGGCGCGAGGCCGTGTTCACCGTATCGCCAATGATGGTGTAATGCAGCCGATCGCTGCTGCCCAGACCGCCCGCAATCACCACGCCGGTGGTGATGCCGATGCCGGTGACCATCACGGGCTCGCGGCGTTGCGCGCGCAGCGCGTTCAGTTCGTCAATGGCGCGCATCATCTCCACGGCGGTTTCGCAGGCGGCCATGGCGCTCTTGCGCGGGTTGGTGATGCGCGGCAGAATGCCGAAAAATGCCAGCATGGCGTCGCCGTCAAATTTGTTCACCACGCCGCCGTGGTTGACCACAATGGGCACCAGTTTGCCAAAATATTCGTTCAGCCAGGTGAACACCTTGGAAGGGTCGGCCTGTTCAGACAGGGTGGTGAAGGCGCGGATGTCGGTCATCAGCACGCTGGAGACGGCCTCCTGACCTTCCAGGCGCAGGTTGCCCGAGCTGAAGGTCTGGCGGAGCTGCTCACGCACCTCTGGCGAGACGGTGCGCCCCAGCAGATCGCGGTAGATGGAGCCTTCCTGTAACCCGGCAATCATTGTATTAAATGAATGTGCCAGCACCGCCACCTCGTCATCGCCGCGCACGTCCACCTTCACTTCCAGGTTGCCCTCGGCCACCTGGTTAGAGGCCTTCATCAGGCGCTGCAGCGGGCGGGTGATGATGCTTGCCAGGTAAAAGCCCACCCCCACCACCAGCATCACCGCAGCCACCACAAAGACGAAAATTTCCCAGCGGGTAATCCGGCTGGTTTGAGTCAAAAAAGCCTTTGGCTGCGTCACGCCCAGCACGCCCAGGTCGCGTCCATCGCGCACCTCCCAGGGGCCCAGCAGTTCGGCATAGTCAATGCTAGACACGGTCAAATCGCGCAGTTGGCTGGCAACATCTTGAGCCGCCAGCACCAGGCCGACTTTTTCAACCGAGATGGGGAAGCTGTCGGCGCCATGGTAGAGGGTGGAAGCCAGCGGCTGACCATCGACGCTGTAAAAGGTGATCTCTCCCAGGGTATCGGTGCGCATCTCGCGCGACAGCGTATCCAGCGAGCGGCCCACCAGCACCACGCCCACCATCTGCCCGGTGGGGTTGAACACCGGCCCGCTGACGTAAAAATAGCGCCCCCAGGGGCCAATCGTCAGACCGGCAAATTTATCGCCCCGGTTGTCCACCTGGCCCTGCAGCACCGCCAGCACATAATCTGCCGTCTGAAAGGTGGTATCGCCGCGGGTAAAGGAATAGACCCCGGCCGCTTCGCCGGGCGTCTGGCGGATGGACAGCAGGCTGGTGCCGCTGAGGTCTAAAATTTCAATCGATTCTTCACGGGCGTTGGCCGCCAGCGGCAGTACCTGGGCGCGCAGCGTTTCAGAGCTGCCCGCCTGGATGGCCTCGGCCACGCCGCTGCTGTTCGCCACCAGGCGCAGGGTGATCAGCAGGCGGTCTTCTTCGCTGACCATCCAATCTGCCGACTGGCGGGAGGTCTCGATCAACTGGTTGAGGTAGCGCTCTTCGGCTGAATCCACCACCACCTGGCTGACGATGAACGCCACGCCCAGCGCCAGCAGCAGCGAAAGCAGCAGATAGGGCACGGTGATCTTCAAGCGCACGGGGGTGCGCACCTTGGGCAAAATCGGTTTGGTGCGCGGCACCGTGCGCTGCCCCATCCGCCCCAGGGCGCGCTCAATCCATTCGGGTTTAAACGGCGCCCGCAAAAAGGCCGAAACCCCCGCCGACTGCGCCATCATCTCACGGGTCATGTCGGGGTGGCGGCTGGTGACGATCACCTGCGAGCCGGTGCGCTGGGTGGCGCGCTTGAGGAAGTTGGTCCACTCGCTGTCAGGCAGGTGGATATCCAGCACAATTAATCCAGGTCGAATCTGGTCGAGCAGGCCATCAGCCTGGCCCAGGTTCCAGGCCCCCCACACCTCGTCCCCGCGCTCTTTGAAGAAGCGGGTTAGTTCCTGGGCGTCCTTTGGCTCCGATTGGATGATCAATACTCGCAGCGGCATTGGACACCTTGGGGTTGTAAAGAACGATGCTAGGATAAATATTCGCGCAGGTGACGGCTGCGGGTAGGATGCCGCAGTTTGCGCAGCGCTTTGGCCTCAATCTGACGGATTCGTTCGCGGGTGACGTTAAAGTAGCGGCTGACCTCTTCGAGGGTATGGTCTTTGCCATCAATCAAACCGAAGCGCAGCTCCAGCACCTGGCGCTCGCGTTCAGACAGCGCCCCCAGGGCATTTTGCACCTGGTCGCGCAGCATTTCGCGGGCGGCCGCGTCCATCGGCTCCAGCGCGTCGTCGTCTTCGATGAAGTCGCCAAGCTGGCTGCTTTCTTCATCACCGACGGGCCGCTCCAGCGAGACGGGCTCTTCGGCAGACTGTAAAATGCGCTGAACTTTGGCCGTGGCGGTTACCCAACGATGTTGCAAGTCTTGTTCCAGGGGGCGGTTTTCAGAGCGGGCCTGCAGAATGGCCTGCACGTC
>JAGOFZ010000245.1 GCA_017996955.1 Longilinea sp. | reverse complement strand
GCGGCATCTGTGCTTTGGGAATATTGCCCCCCGAAGAGCAGTCCACCAGATCAACCCCGGCATTGATTAATTCCCGCGCCAGTTCAACCGAATCCGTTACCGTCCAGCCGCCTTCAACCCATTCTGTCGCTGAAATTCGCACGGTGATGGGCAGGTGTTCAGGCCATACGAGTTGAATCTGCTTTATCGTTTCAATTAGAAATCGAATGCGGTTCTCAAAGCTCCCCCCATATGCATCTGCGCGCTGATTGGACAGCGGTGAAAGAAAATTGTGAATCAGATAACCATGGGCGGCATGGATTTCAAGCCATTCAAATCCTGCCTCTGCCGCGCGTTGTGCCCCGGCTTTGAAGGCCTGTTGAACAATCTGAATCTCATCCAAGGATAATTCATGGGGTGTCTGATATCCCTCCGAAAAGGGGATGGGGCTGGGGCCCACAACCGGCCAGAAATCAGGTTGTGCTGCCGTAACTGGCTTGCCGCCATCCCAGGGGCGCTGCGTGTTGGCCTTCCGTCCGGCATGTGCAATCTGAATACCCGGAACCGCCCCCTGTGCTTTGATGAAATCTGTAACCCGCCGCAGTGGCTCAATGTGCGCCTCATCCCAGATGCCCACGTCATGCGGTGTAATCCGCCCGCGCGCCTCTACCGCTGTGGCTTCTGAGATAATCAACCCCGCACCGCCAGCTGCCCGAGCTCCCAGGTGTGTCAATTGCCAATCATTTGAGTAGCCGTCCATGTAGCTGTACTGGCACATGGGTGCAACACCAATGCGATTGCGTAGAGTAATGCTTCGAATAGTGAGTGGCTCAAATAAATTTGGCATCTTGACTGTCCTGTCTGCCTTTATGGCGATAAAATGGCTTGTTGATTTAGAATTATAGCAGGTCAATTTTCGGTCAGCCCTGCCCGGCGGCCCACCCAGCCGCTGCGCCGCTGGAAAAGGCAAATTGCAAATTGAATCCGCCGCACGGGCCAATGACGTCCAGCATCTCTCCTGCCAGGTACAATCCCGGAACCAGCTTGGATTCCAGGCTGGCAGGGCGCACCTCATCAACTGGAACCCCGCCCGTGGAGACTTGCGCATAGTCAAAATCGCGTACGCCCTGAATTTCAATCAATATGTGGGTTAACTGCTTCAAAATATTCTCCACCGCGGCTTCAGTCAATTGATTGATTTGCACTTCGGCATTAATGCCCGCCAATCCCAGGATCACAGGGGGGACCTTAGGCGGCAAGACCGCGCCTAACAAGACGCGCACCGGCACCGCCTCTTGCCGTTTTTGTTTAAGCAGCGCTCGCAGCCGGGGTTCACTTTCCCCCGGCAGCAAGTTGAGGGTTAACTGCAGCGGCGTTCCAGGTCGGGTGCTGATCAGGTGACTCAAATCCATTACCGCCGGTCCATTGAATCCCCACTGCGTAAAAATCAGGTTGCCCGTGGTTGTGCCAAGCAGTGTTTTCCCCTGCCATACACCGGCGGTGACATCCAGGCGCACCCCTTGCAGCTTGTGCAGCATTCGCACATCGGCTTGCACAGGTGCCAGCGCCGGATAGACCGGGGTAATGGTGTGCCCCAGCCGAGATAACAGCGGGTACAGGTCGCCCCGTGAACCCAGGGTGGGGTAGGCCTGTCCGCCTGCTGCTACGATAAGGCGCTCGCCAATCCACTCGCTCTCGCCAACCTGCACCCGAAACCCGGCATCTGTTTTTTGCAATCCCGTCACGCGTTGATTGAGCCTCAACCGCACTCCCGCCTGGGCCAGCGCTGCCGCAAAGGCATCCACCACCGTTGCCGCCGATTCGGAGCACGGGTAATACCATCCATCTGCTGTGTGATAGGCTAATATGCCAATCCGTTCCAGTGTTTTTAGCAGTGCTTCCCGATCAAACTGGTTGAACAAGGCCGCCAAAAACGCCGGATTCGAGCAAACATACCGCTCTGGTGCAATGGCGGTGTTCGTCAGGTTGCAGCGCCCGCTGCCTGTCACCAGCAGCTTACGCCCCACAATGGCATTGGCATCAAATAATGTCACCTCTGCGCCCTTCCAGGCGGCTTGAAGTGCTGCCATCATGCCGGCGGGCCCGGCTCCAATAATCCCAACCTGTGTTTTCTTTGCCATAACCTGACCTTAACGGTGTTTTTACGAAATTTTCTGAATTGTAACCGATAGCATTGGCTTTCAGCGCAGATACTTGACGTAAACCAATTCCGGGTCGCCCTCATCCAAATCATGGATCACGCCGCTTAACCGATAATTAAACTTTGCCAGCAGTCTCTGCATTGGCAAATTGGAGAGATTGGTGGATGTGAACAGTTTATGTGTCTGGCAGACCTTCTCCAGATACCCCAACAGTATTTGACCAACACCCTGCCGCCGCCAGTCTTGCTGTACATACAGCATTGCAATAAACCCCTGTGCAAAAAATGAATAGTTCAGTACCGCATAACCAACAATTTGCGGCCTGGCGGCCACATAACAGATCTTCTCTGCCACCGCCCGCTGAATAAACTCCCGGCGTTCGTTGTTGTGGCGGGCAATTTCGTCCAGCGCGCAGATTGCCTCAATCTGATCTTCGGTCCCCAGTTGAACGGTAATCATTTCTACTCGCCATTCTCCACCGGCAAGATTGCCTCTCCCAGCACTGCGGTATTTTCTGCAACCAGCTGCTGAAATACGCTTGCTAATTGCGGATTGTCCTGTACCCGCATGTTGGTGTCGTGCGCCGGGTTGTCGTCATTTTGCCAGGTCTCATTCCACCAGGAGAAGCCAATCACCCGCGGCCAGCGCTGCTCGGTCAGATCGCTCAATGCATCCTCTGCCCATTCGGCCTGGTCTCCCAGTGAGTTATACGCCGTCACGCCAAAT
>JAGOFZ010000244.1 GCA_017996955.1 Longilinea sp. | reverse complement strand
GATATGGAATGCCCGGCCTGTGCCATGCGACTGGAAGGGCTGGAAGATGACGTTCCGGGAATCCGGCAGGTCAGCGCCAGTTATCACAAACAGACCATGCAGGTTGAGTTTGACGAGCAGGTTCTCAGTGAGGCAGAGATTATTGCGGCGGCTCAAAAGCTGGGATACACCGCCCGGGTGGAATAAAAAAGGCGGATTGGACGACCAGCATCCAATCCGCCTGTACGCGCGGGAGGGATCTATGCCCGCGCCGGGGGAATGATGATCATGCAGATCAGGTAGATGACCAGGCCAGGAATACCGCCAGGCAGGAGCATGAGGAAAAACGCCAGCCGGAACCAACCCGGAGCGATGCCAAAAAACTCACCGAGGCCGCCGCAAACACCTGCGACCCAACGGTTTGACCGTGAACGACGTAAAGCACGCGTGGCTTCCATGTGTAAAACTCCTTTCAGAGAATACATACGCAAGCCAGCGGGGTAAGTTGCGGGGGTCAGTCGGCTTTGGTCACACGCTCGCTGAGTTCATCCAGACGGGCGACTTCCTCATCGGTCAAGCGCCAGCCCATTGCGCCCGCGTTCTGCTCGGCCTGGGCCAGGTTCTTGGCGCCGGGGATCGGCACGGTCCCTTTGCAGATGGTCCAGTTGAGGGCCACCTGAGCCGCAGTTTTGCCGGCATGGTCTGAGCCAATTTTCTTGAGCGTGTCCACAAGGGGTTTAATGGCAGCCAGTGTTTTACGGGTGTATTTGCCGGCGCGAAAGCCGCGCGGGGGATTTTCGGCAGTATATTTGCCCGTCAACATGCCCTGGGCCAGAGGACTGTAGGCAATGACCGTTACGCCAAGTTCACGGCACTGCTGCAACATGCCACTGGTTTCGATGCGGCGATCCAAGAGGTGATATTCTACCTGGTTGGAAGCCAGCGAGATACCCTGGTGCGCGAGGGTATCAAACGCGCGCTGCATTTGAGAGCGGTCATAGTTGGACACCCCCACTGCTTCGGTCAGGCCATTGTGGACGGCCTCAGCCATGGCCTCCATCCAGGTTTCGACGCTGACCGGGGGATTGGGAAAGTGCATTTGGTACAGGCTGACCTTCCATAAATCCAGGCGTTTGAGGCTGGCCCGCAAATGGCGCAGCAAGACGCGGCGGCTGAGCTGCCAGGGGAAGGGCATAAATTTAGTGGCTACACGCAAAGGCTGGTCGGTCGTTTTGAGCAATTTCCCGAGGATCAGTTCAGACTGTCCCTGCCCATAGACCTCAGCCGTATCAAAGAAGCGCACGCCGGCTGCAATAGAGGCATCAAAAGCCTGGCGAGTATCTTCAGAGCCGTAGCCCTGCCCATACCCCCAAAAGAGGCGGTCACCCCAGGCCCAGGTGCCTAACCCCAATTCAAGGCCTTCCATGATGGGATGCCGGTTGTATTTTTCTTCGCTCATCAATGCACGCTCCTTGACAAATGTTTTATCCATTATACACAGGGCGGAATAAATGAGACCAAGATTAAGCCAGTCAATTCTGAGCGTGCTATAATCAAGGCATTCCCTGGAGGTAGACATGGCTGATGATGTTCGTACACTGACCTGCCCATCCTGCGGTGCACCGCTTAAGGCAACCCAACACGACCGGCGAATTCAATGCCAGTACTGCCATGCAACGGTGGATCTGCCAGATAATGAAGAACCGCCGGTTGTGGTCACCCGGATTGATTTCACGCCTGCCGATTTTTCGCCACCCAGAGAAACGCCGAAAAGAACCGGGACTTTTATTGCTTTGTTGATTTTTATGCTGGGCATTGTGCCCATTGGGATTGTTTTGCTCATTATGGGGCTCAACAACGCCAATAAGGCCATCACGCCGGGGGTGGTGATTTACAGCGTGGTCAATCGGATGCTGGTGCGTGACGAAGCCGCAGGCACAACAGCAGACATCATCGGGATTGCCTATAATTCTGATGAGACACACCGGTTGGTCTATCTGGATTTCGATCAGGACCCGGTTGTGCAGTGGAAAACTGAAGGCCTGGGCGATGAGAGCTACCGGGTGCGGTTTTTGGTTGATGGGGAGCAAGTCTTTCTGGTGGACGAGACTCACTTGAGTGTGCTCAACCGGGCGGATGGAACGGTGCTTTGGGAAACTTCGTTAAGCGATCAACTGCCAACTGCCTGCGACACCTGCCTGCAGGTTGACGAGGGGCGATTATATGCCCTGACGCAGATTGGCACCCTGCACACTTTTGACCGCATGACGGGGCAGCAGCTATGGAGTGCCGGACTGACCGAAACACCCGACAGACTGTTTTTATTCAACAGCGGGCCCGGGGTTATTGACAATGTGGACGAGGTACCCGCATTGATTGTCTTTGACAAAGAAGGCGGGCAGCGGCTTCAGAATATTCAGCCGGTTTGCCCCAACCGCACCTTTACCGGTGACCCACAGGAAATGAGTTTATATTCCGAGGCGTGGGCCGGGGCAGACCGAAATACATTTTTTACGGCTTATGGCTTCTGGGAACCCGGGTGCGTGGATCAGTGGAACGTTGAAACCGGTGAACGAGTCTGGCAGGCAGAGGTTTCTGAAGAACTCACCCGGAGCGCGGTTTTAAGTGTGACTGACGATAAAATGATGTATCTGGCGATTGAGCGCGCCGGGCTGCTCTGGGCTGTGGACCTGGACAATGGCGAGGCGCACCAATTGGCGGCAGAAGAGAATTATTACCTCAGGCCGCTGTTTTCGCAGGATGGCGTGCTGGTGGTGGAGGCGCAACGGACCCGCGGCTCAACACGGTTTGAGATTTGGGGCCTGGACCGGGAGAGCGGCGAACGCAAGTGGCAGGTTATCCCGACCGCGGAGGCGTCACTGGATCTGCA
>JAGOFZ010000026.1 GCA_017996955.1 Longilinea sp. | reverse complement strand
TGGCGCGGCGCGATACGCTGGCAGTGATGCCCACGGGGGGCGGCAAGTCGTTATGCTATCAGATTCCGGCGCTCATTTTTGATGGGGTGACGGTGGTGGTATCGCCGTTGATTGCGTTGATGAAAGACCAGGTGGAGCAACTGCACGCGGCCGGTGTGCCAGCGGTGGTGCTTAACAGCTCGCTGTCACCTGAAGTTTATGGCGAGAATATGAAAAGCATCCGGCAGGGCAGGGCAAAGCTGCTGTATATGGCCCCCGAAACGCTGCTGACCGAACGGATTTTTGACTTGCTGGATTCCATCCAGGTTGATTTGCTAACCATTGACGAGGCGCACTGTATTTCAGAGTGGGGGCATGATTTTCGGCCAGAGTATCGTCAACTGGTTGAGGTACGGCGGCGCTATCCCAGGGCCGTGTGCCTGGCACTGACCGCCACCGCCACGCCGCGGGTGCGGCAGGACATTCTGGACAGCTTAAATTTCACACAGTCCAATCAATTTGTGGCCAGCTTCAACCGTCCTAACCTGTTTATTGAAGTTGCGCCCAAGGAAAACCCGGAGCACCAGACTGTGCGGTTCCTGCAAGATTTCAAAGATCAGTCGGGGATCATCTATTGTTTCTCGCGCAAACAGGTGGATGAACTGGCGGCGTATTTGATTCAAAAAGGGTTTTCGGCACTGCCTTATCACGCCGGGCTGGAAGATCAACAACGCCGCCGCAACCAGGAAGCCTTTATTCGGGATGATGCGCAGATCATCGTGGCAACGATTGCCTTTGGAATGGGCATTAACAAACCCAATGTGCGCTTTGTGCTGCATTATGATTTGCCCAAAAGCATTGAAGGTTATTATCAGGAGATTGGGCGCGCCGGGCGGGATGGACTGCCAGCCCACTGCCTGCTGCTGTATAGTTACGGCGACGCGGCCAAGCAGCGGTATTTTATTGACCAGAAACAGGGACGGGAACGCCAGGTGGCCATGCAGCATCTGGATGCCATGATCCGGTATGCCGAAGATGAGATCCGCTGCCGGCGTGTGCCGCTGCTGACGTATTTTGGCGAGACAAATGTGCCGGCTCAATGCGACAACTGCAATAACTGCACCTCTGCCCCGCCCCGGTTGGATGACATCACCATCCCGGCACAGAAATTCCTCTCGTGCGTGATACGCACCGGCGAGAAGTTTGGTGCCAAGCACGTGGCGGCGGTGCTGCGGGGAGAAGAATCGGAGCAGATTAGGAAATGGCAGCACCATCAGCTTTCAACCTATGGGATTGGCAAGGATTTCAGTGAAAAGCAGTGGTTGATGGTCGCCCGGCAGCTAATTCAGATGGGATATTTGATCCGGGAAGAGGAGTTTTACACCCTCAGTGTGACGGATAAAGCCCGGGCTGCACTGAAAAAACGCAGCAAGATTATGGGACAATTCAAAGAGGCGCAGGAAAGACCGCCGGCAGCAGCGCGCAAAAAGGTTGATCTGGAAACCAACAACGCGTTGTATGCGCTGCTGCGGCAGAAGCGCAAAGAACTTGCCGATGCGGCGGGTGTGCCGCCTTATGTGATCTTTCCAGATACAACCCTAATTGAAATGGCGGCTTACTATCCCCAATCAATGGAGCGGCTGATGGATATTACCGGGGTTGGGAAGGTGAAAGCCGAACGCTACGGCGAGATATTCCTTGGCTTGATACAGACTTTTTGCAAAAACAAGAATCTGCCTGAAAAGCAGAAAGTAACCCGGCGCAGCAAAAGCGACACGGGGCGGCGGTATGTATTTGTGGGCGAAGCCTATAATGCCGGTGAGAGCGTGACTGCCCTGATGAAGCGTTATAACGTTACGGCTGGCACGATTCTTGACCACCTGGCACGGTTTATCGCGGCAGGAAACAGGCTGCGTAAAAGCAGTGATCTGCGTCAATTTATCAAAGTATCGCCCGAATTGCAACAAGCCGCCCTGGCAGCTTTCAGATCCAATGGGGCCGCGTACCTGCGACCTGTATATGATCAACTACGGGGACAGGTTGATTTTGAGCAGCTAAAAATTTTGCGACTGGTTTATTTGATCGAAGCCCAATCCACCTAACCGTGAGGGCGGATGATTACCAGAGCAGTTGATCGGCCTGGCAGGCAATGGCAATGGTGGCGTTGGGTTTGAAATTCGATTCCAGATAATACAAGGACTGTTCACGATCCTCGCCGCCGGCAGCGGTGAGCAGGAGTTGCTCGCAGAAGGCGGCAATGTCCTGGAGGATGCGCTCGTAGCGGTAGTAGGCGAGGGCTACCTGGTTCAACCGGGTAGGGCCATAGGCGGGGTAGAAGCGCTCCGACTCTTCTGCCGGGGTGTACCAATCCCCCAACAGACCTGCGCCAATGAACATCAAATCATGCTCTTTGGGGGCCAACATCAGGGTATCCCAATCGACAAGATAGAGGGAATCATCGCTGCCAACGAGAAGGTTGCCGGCATGCAGATCGGCATGGCAGATTGCCCATTCTGCCGGGCAGGCAGACAGCCTGAGCGCCAGGGTTTCGGCCCGCAGCAGCAGCATTTCAATGACCGCGCGGTTTGCTTGCAGCAAAGCTGCGGTTTGTGCAGCCACCGGATCTGTAAATTGATCTACCTCAACCCGCTGGAGAAAGGTTTTAACCGTTTCGCGGCAGCAGGGAGAATACGTCTCACGAGGGATTTGAGCGGCGTATGAAGGCGGCACAGGAGCGGTATGGATGCGTTTGAGCGCTTGCCCCAGGGCGAGCCAGTGGTGGTCAGATAGACGTACTTCGTAGCCGTTATGCCCGATTACAAAGGGGGCAAGAATTGTCTTATAACCCTGCAAGCTGCCCCAGAGACTGCCCGAGACTGTGGGGAGCGGGGGGATGATCTGGGTAATGCCCTGGTCAAAGAGATATTTGGGCAGAGCAACGGCAATCTCATCAAAGAGGCCGCGGCGTAATTTCAGGAAATAAGACTGCGCCGGTGTGGCAACCCGATAAACCGCCGTATTTTGATCAGCGCCAAGGGGCAGGAAGTCAATCGAAGCGGCAGGCAGGTTGTATTCAGTGCGCAGACAGGCGGCAATTAATTCGTCTGGGATGGTGGATTTTTCAAACATTTGGGACGGTCTTGTTAATCCGAGAATAGTTTGATTGTACTCCAAAGCAGAGTTGATGTTGAACTGACTGATTGAACGGTAATAACCAAGTGTATAATTATGAAGTCGGTATTCTTGTTCTGGAGGGCTGCCATGTTCGAGTTCCATGTTTCCCGTCAGGCACGTGATCGCTATCAATTTGACCAGGCCTTGTTCCGGTTTGATGGTAATGTCATTTTTGCCAATTTTCATGGGGCGCGCCTTTTTGCTCAAAAAATGAATCAGAAGCGCGATCTGGCAGCTTACCCGGAGCAGGCGGTTAAGGCCGGGCAGATCAATGCAATGGGGTTGGTGGATGAGATTCTGCACCTGGTGGTGAGCCTGTACCGGCGGCAGAAAAACCCAACCGCTTTCTCTGGAGCGCTGGCCTGGCTGGAAGAACGATTGGGCACTGAACAGGTCAACCGGATGCTGGTGCGGTTCACGGCAGAATTTCCGCCCGTTGTGGTGTATCAGCAGCAAATGACGGTGGACGCATATCTGGCGGGCAGCACGGATGGCATCCCACACCGCGAGGCGGCATTGGAAGAGCTGCTGATGCTGTGGATCTCCAACAAAAACCCGGCGCTGACGCCTTACCTGGAATTATTTGATGACTCGGGGCTGCAATCTGAGACGGTTTATGCACGGGCGCTGAAGGAACTGCACATCTATTTTGAGACTCAGCCCAAACATGGGCCGGATAATCAAAATCTGATTGATATGTTGCGGGCGCCAGCACTGGCAAACCCCTATTCGCTGACCGACCAGTTGGAATTCATCCGCACCCGCTGGACAGAGATGCTGGGGCGGTATCTTTACCGGCTGTTGAGCAGCCTGGACTTGATCAAGGAAGAAAATAAGCAGTCGTTCATGGGGCCGGGGCCAACGGTGATCCCAACTTATCAGCGGCCCGGCAGTGGACTGGCAGAATTTGAAGGCGAGCCAGAGCGGTTCAGCCCAGACCAGGACTGGATGCCGCGGCTGGTGCTGATTGCCAAGAACACCTACGTCTGGCTGGACCAGTTGAGCAAGCAGTATGGGCGGGAAATGCGGCATTTAGATCAGATCCCCGATGAGGAACTGGACCGGCTGGCGCAGCAAGGTTTTACCGGATTGTGGCTGATTGGGCTGTGGGAGCGCAGCCGGGCATCGGCGCACATCAAGCAGTTGTGCGGTAACCCGGAAGCAATTGCCTCGGCCTATTCGCTGTTCGATTATCGCATTGCCGATGACCTGGGCGGTGAACTGGCATACAACAACCTGTCGGAGCGAGCCGGGCAGCGGGGCATTCGGCTGGCGAGCGATATGGTGCCGAATCATATGGCAATCGATTCGCCGTGGGTAGTGGAGCATCCGGACTGGTTTGTCAGCCTGGATTACAGCCCGTTCCCGGGCTACACGTTCAATGGGCCTGACCTGTCGGAAGATGGCCGCGTGAGCATCAATATTGAAGATCATTATTTTGATCGAACAGACGCGGCGGTGGTCTTCAAGCGGTACGACCACACCAACGGGCAGACTCGCTTCATTTATCATGGCAATGACGGGACCAGCATGCCCTGGAATGATACCGCGCAGTTGAATTACCTTAACCCGGCAGTGCGAGAAGCCGTGATTCAGACCATCCTGGCGGTGGCGCGGCGCTTCCCAATCATCCGGTTTGACGCAGCGATGACGCTGGCAAAGAAGCATTATCAACGGTTGTGGTACCCGGAGCCCGGCAGCGGCGGGGATATCCCCTCACGGGCAGATCACGGCATGACGCGGGATCAATTCAACGCGGCGATGCCGATTGAGTTCTGGCGCGAGGTGGTGGACCGGGTGGCACAGGAAGTGCCCAATACGCTGCTGCTGGCAGAAGCCTTCTGGCTGATGGAAGGGTATTTTGTGCGCACACTGGGCATGCACCGGGTGTATAACAGCGCCTTCATGAATATGCTGCGCAATGAGGACAACGCCGGGTACCGGCAGCTCATCAAGAACACGCTGGAGTTTGACCCGGAGATTTTGAAGCGGTACGTCAATTTTATGAACAACCCGGACGAGCGCACGGCGGCGGATCAGTTTGGCAAGGGCGATAAGTATTTTGGCATCTGCACGGTGATGGCGACCCTGCCGGGACTGCCGATGTTTGGGCATGGGCAGGTGGAAGGCTTCTCTGAAAAATATGGGATGGAATTCCGGCGAGCCTACTGGGATGAGCGCATTGATGATGGACTGGTGGAACGGCACCGCCGTGAGATCTTCCCGCTGCTGCACCGGCGCTGGATGTTTGGTGAAGTGGCGAACTTCCTGCTGTATGATTTCTTCACGGGGGGCGGGGTGAACGAGGATGTGTACGCCTTCTCCAATGGGCAGGGGGACGAGCGGGCACTGGTGATTTTCCATAACAAGTATGCTCAGACCAGCGGCTGGATTCGAATGTCGGCGGCTTATGTTGTCAAGGGGACGGGGGATCAACGCAATTTGGTGCAAAAAAGCCTGGCGCAGGGGCTGAACCTGCACCCTGCCCCGAACGCCTATCTGGTGTATCGAGACCTGACGCGCGGCATGGAATACATCCGCCCAAGTCAAGAAGTTGCCGAGCGCGGGCTGTACCTGGAACTGAACGCTTATGAAACCCACGTCTTTGCGGATTTCCGGGAAGTACAGGATGACTCCTATCATTCTTACCGGCAGCTCTGCCAGTATTTGAACGGGCGCGGTGTGCCAAGCGTGACAGAGGCGCTGCGCGAACTGGTGCTGATGCCGGTACAGCAGCCCTTCCGGGAGATTGCCAACCCGGGTTACTTTAACTATCTGCTGGATGCGCGGCTGGACCTGGAAACCGAAGCGCTGCCGGCGGGTCTGCTGGATGAGGCGGAGCAAAAAGCCGGCAACTTGCTGGATGGGATTCAATACATGTCTGGCTATACGCAAAACCGCGCTGAAGTACAGGCAGGCATCCGGCGGGCAGTGCAATCCACCCTATCCCTGCGGCGGCTGGACACCCTGTTCTCGCTGTCCACGGCGGCTGGTTTCCAGAAAGCGCTGGATTATCTCGAAACCGGGCTGGTGGACAACCGGCGCTGGCGGGTGCTGTTCGGTTGGGCCTTCACCCACAATCTGGGGCGCGTGGCGGGCGGCACAGACCCAGACGCTCAGACTCAAAGCTGGCTGGATGAATGGCAGCTTGGCAAGATGCTGAACGATAACGCGCTGGCGATGGGTTCGGATGAAGGCACCGCCCGGCGGATGAATCAAACGCTGCGGCTGCTGCTCAGCCATCAGAACTGGTACAGCCAGCTTGGCGCCTTGCCCGTTGAGAAGATCGTGCGCGAATGGTTAAATGCGCCAGAGATCCAGCAGTTCATCGGAGTCAACCGCTACAAGGATGTGTTGTGGTTCAATCACGAGTCCTTTGTGGAACTGGTCTGGTGGATGGCGACGGCGGCTGTGCTGAAGGTGGCCGCCAACCCGGGCGGCACAGCGGCAGAGCTGCTGGAGCAGACTCTGGGCGCCTATGAGATTGCTCAGGCGCTGCTGAAAGCCGAGGAGAATTCGGGTTACCAGGTGGACAAGCTGCTGGCGCTGCTGAGTGAAGCGGAAGAAGCGGCAGAATAGAGTTTGAGATTAAGCAAAGATAGCCCCTGCATTGTCGGTAATGCAGGGGCTATCTTTTGAAGAAGAATGGCTTATAGATACCAGACAGGAATGATCTTATCGGTATCCTTAAGGGTAATCAAGCGGTCATACATGCAGACAATACCTCCGCTGCCACGTTTGAGGCCAGACAGGTTGTCCAACTTACCAAACGCAGAGATATCATCGGGCCTTGGATCGGCGTGTTTTTTGATTTCAATCGGATGCAGGGTGTCTCCGGATTGGATCAGGAGGTCAATCTCAGCGCCATCACGGTCACGGTAAAAATAGAGCGGCGGTTGCAAAATGCCCGCATTGGTGTAGCTTTTGTAAATCTCAGAAATGACAAAGCTTTCAAAAAACGCCCCGGCAGAGGCGCCCACAGACAATACTTCGCTGTTAGGCCAACGTCCCAGGTAGGCAGCAAGGCCGGTATCCATAAAGTAAAGTTTGGGGGACTTTATGGCTCGCTTAAGGATATTATTATGATAAGGCTGCAGCAGGTAAATCAGGCTGGAGGCTTGCAAAACGGATAACCATCTTTCAATTGTCGGCTGACTGACGCCCACATCGCGAGACAGCGAGGCCATATTAAGCAACTGCCCGTTCATGGCGGCAACCGCAGTCATGAACTGGTAAAACTTCAACTCATCGGCTACCTGCGAAAGTTCTCGGACATCGCGTTCGATGTAAGTGCGCACATAGGTCGCATAATACATTTGCCAATCGGCCTGACTGTTTGATACCAGTTCTGGCATAGAACCACGAAAGATTGTTTGCCAGATACCTTTATAGGCAAGGGGGGGGGCGTCGTTTTTTCGGCCTTCAAAGTAGGCGGCATCGGGAACAAAAGGATAATTATTTGAAATGCCAAAGCGCTCCCTCAGTGAAATGCCCAGAAGATTGAGGATGCCCACCCTTCCAGCCAACGATTCGCTGACGTTTTTCATCATGTGAAATTGCTGAGAGCCAGACAAGTAAAACAATCCCTTCTGCTTTGTCTGATCGATCTGAATTTTGATATATGGGAAAAGGCCAGGCGCATATTGGACTTCATCAATGCAAATAGGCGGGGGAGAATCCAAAAAGAAGGTCGCTGGTTGATGAACAGCCTGATTGCGAAGCACGGGATCGTCCAACGATACATAGGTGACATCGCGAACGACTTCACGCAGCAGGGTTGTTTTGCCTACCTGCCTGGCGCCGGTCACCAGCACAGCGCCAAACATACTGGCTGCTTTCTGGAGAGCCTGTTCTATGTGCCGCTTGATGTACATAACGCAAATCCTTTTCGGCTATTATAATATACAATATTATAATAGCCGATTCGGGGCCAAAAATCAAGAGGACAAAGAAGATTTTTTCTAACTGTGAACAGCAAACCAGTTGCCGCTGACCGGCGGCAGGGTGAGGCGCAGGGCATCATCGGTTACGGCAATTTGCTGCCGGTCAATGGGGCTGGTGAAGACCTGGCCTTCGGAGGCATTCAGCGCCGAAGCGGGGATTTCCAGGTGGGCTTTGTAGCGAGACGGGTTGGCAACGGTGATCATCTGATGCCCATCGGCGCGGCGGGCAAAAGCACAGGCGCCGTGACTGCCCTGGGCAAGGGGGACAAATTCGCCGCGCCGCAGGGCAAAAGAGCCGCGGCGATGGGCGATCAACTGGCGCAGCCAGGTGCGCAGGTCGTGATTCCATGAAGATTCTTCCCAGGGGAAGGCCCGGCGGCAGTCGGGGTCTTTGCCGCCCGCCACACCAACCTCATCGCCGTAATACACAGCCGGGGCGCCGGGGAAAGAGAATAACAGCAGGTAAGCCAGGCGCAGCTTGTCCAGATTGCCATCTAAAACGGTGAGAACGCGCTCGGTGTCGTGGGAGCCAAGCAGTAGGTACATGGCAAAGACATTTTTCTGAGAATAGCGGGACATCTGTTCCTGCACCTGGCCGGTAAAGCCGGCGCCGTCCAGCTTGCCGGCGAGATATTCAAAGATTGAGGTGCGGAGCGGGTAGTGCATCAGGCCGTCAAAATGGCCGGGGCCGACCCAGCGAGGATTGCCATCCCAGATTTCACCCAGCAGATAGGCTTCGGGATTGACGGAGCGGACATTGTAGCGAAATTCTTCCCAGAAGGTGTCGTCGTCAATTTCGTTGGGCACGTCCAGGCGCCAGCCATCGGCACCCTGTTCAATCCAGTAGCGGGATACATTCATGATGTACTTGCGAACCTGGGGATTGGCCGTATTGAATTTAGGCAGGCTGGAATACCCCCACCAGGCTTCGTAGTTCAGATTCTTATGGGAGCCATAGGCTGAAACCGGGAAGTTTTTGACGTGGAACCAATCGCGGTAGGGCGACTCGGCTTGATTTTCGAGCAGATCGCTGAAGGCAAAAAAGCCGCGGCCGCAGTGATTAAACACGCCATCCAGAATGATGCGAATGCCGGCGCGATGGGCAGCATCGACCAGGGCGTGAAAGTCATTCAAATTGCCCAGCTTGGGGTCGATTTGGAAATAATCAAAGGCGTTGTAGCGGTGATTGGAAGCCGCCAGGAAAATGGGGTTGAAATAGATGGCATTGATGCCGAGGTCCTGAAGATAATCCAGATGGTGAAGGACCCCGCGAAGATCGCCACCCATAAAGCCGTGGCGCGTTGGCGGGTCGCCCCAGGGCTGGACGTTAGCGGGGTTGATTGAGGCATCACCATTGGCAAAACGGTCGGGGAAGATTTGATAGAAAACGGTATCTTGAACCCAGGCGGGAATTTTTCCGTGTGTGCTCATTGATTCTGCTCCTGCCGAGCTTTGCGCTCAGATGGTTCGAGTTTTGCCAGCTCAGAAATTTTGATATATGAGTAAAGAATAAAGCCCACAAACATGAGGATGGCGCCAAAGGCCAGAATCAAATCGTAGAGGGTGGGGGTCCACTTGACCCAGGGCAGGTTGACCAGCGGATTGCCCGCAAAGAAAATCACGGCATTGGTAATGATAATCAGCACGCGCATTTCGGTGGGGCCGAGTTTGGCGTATGAAATGCGGAATTTTCCGGTGACGATGGTATCGACATAGACCAGGACAGACATCAACATGTAGCCGATCAAAGCGAGGGCCGCAATCTTGAAGTCGATGTAAGGAGAAAGGCCCAGGCCCAAAAAGACCAGCACTTCATCCAGAGCGTCAACAATATGATCGACAAAAAAGCCGTATTTGGGACGCTCAATATTGCGGTAGCGCGCCAGGGTGCCATCCAGACTGTCGCCAAACCAGTTCATGATCAGGCCAAGGCTGGCCAACCAGAGGAACCAGGGGCTGTGATTGGTCAGGATATAGCTGACAAAGATAACCACGGTTCCAAAGAAGCCGAATGCGGTTAACAGGTCTGGGTGAACCCAGGCGGGCATGTGGGCTGCCAACCAGCGCAGAGCCGGGCGTTCCAAAGGACCGAGCAGCATGGGATTAACCCGGGTGTGTTGTGAACGATCTCCAAAGGACATCTGATCTCTCCTCAAGACGGGATTTGGTCGAGCGATTCGGGCCAGAGGGGGTAGGTCATGGCCCACTGCTCAGGATGCGCCTGCAGGACTTCTTCAGCAAGGCGGAGAATTTTTTCGGCGTTGGCGATAATTTCAGTATCCCGATCGGGATAAGATTCCAGCCAGATGGGCTCGGAACAATCGAGCAAATATTTGCCCTTGGGCTGCGATAAACAATATACGAAATAGACCGGGGCTTTGTTGCGTAGAGCCAGAGGAATGTA
The DNA here is from genome assembly GCA_017996955.1 of Longilinea sp. GTDB lineage: Bacteria > Chloroflexota > Anaerolineae > Anaerolineales > Anaerolineaceae > JAGOFZ01. The sequence continues at coordinate 2,674 of JAGOFZ010000026.1, read as the reverse complement.
AGCTACGGGAAGCGCCGTAGGACGTCCAAAGAAGCGCGGATGGTGGGTTGATTCAGGCCAGGGGCGATCCAGACCTGTCAGAACGGTGCCGCCGCTCTGCAGGCGCTGGCGGGCAGCCTGGAGCGCTTCGATATTCAGGGGCATTATTTCAATGCCGCTGAGACGACGAAGTTCGTTTTGAAGCTGATAGCCGCCGGGCGGCTGGGGAAAAGACAGGACAAGAAATTTCAGGCCAGCCTGAACCAGCGCCATCCCGGCCAGGTCAAATGAGCCGGTGTGGCTTGCCACAAAGACAGCTCCATGCTGACCCTGCTGGCGTTCTGCAATCACATCGAGCATATGGGGGGTGAATTGGACCATTCGCCGGGCGCGGCGGGGGGCGCGGAGGTTATGGTAATGGTCAAAAAGAGCGCTGCCCGAGGCTTGAATGACCTGACAGGCACGCGCATCCAATTCCGGGGCGGTCAATTTTTGGCCGCTGAGCACCCATTGATTGGCGCGAATCGCCTGAACCATGGGGCGCTGACGGCGACAGACAATGAGGCGCGCCACAAGACCCACCAACTGCTGGCCAACCCAGCGCGGCATCAACTGGCTGAGGGTCAGCATGAGGCTGACCGCAAAGCGGCTGTTGGAGAAACGCTGAAGATTGAGGCGTGGGCAGCGGGGGCGTTCGGCGGTCATCTTGAAATTTCGGCTAATAGTTTTTCGGGTTGGTTGGCATAGGTCTCGCGCGGCAGGTCGCCGGCAGCGAGTGCGGATAGGATGCGCGTCAGGGATTGGTTTACCGGGGCAAAACGTTTGAAGGCGGCAGCCTGGCGGGCCACCGCTCCGTTGAGATATTCCACCTCGCTGCGGGTACGGCCACCGTATAAATCAATGTGGAAAGAAGGCATCTTGTCGCCGCGTCCTTTGGTGAGGCCGCGTTTGAGTAAGGGCTGGCTGACCAGGGGAGGCAGATACCCAAAAGCCCAGGCCAGGGCGCGAACCGGCGTGCCGGGCAAATCACAGACCGGCAAAGGCCAGGCGCGCATGACCGATAAAGCCTCGCGGAACTGGGTTACTTCCAGGCGGTAGATACCTGGGTGCGAGAATACCTGGGCGGGAGTCCAGTTGAGGATGGCAGAAGTGGCGTTGGCGGGCAGGTTGGTGAGAAGCTTGGACCACTTCATGGCGTTGGGGTGGTTGTAGATCTGGGCATTCAGGCCAGCCTGGTTGAAGACAGTGGTCAAATCCAGGACATGGGGATGGACATAAGCCAGGCCCACCCCGCGCAGGCGCTCAAGCACAATTTGACCCACCCCCAGCCGCCCCACAGCACTGGTAACAGTGCCGGGGATCACCCGAGAAAAGCCTACCAGACTGCGCAGATGATTTTCGTTTTCAACACCATTTTGGAGACAGATCAGGGGAGGCAACTGGGCCTGGTGGGGCCGGAGCATGTCTATAAGCGCCGGGGTATCATAGGATTTGATGGCGACAATGGCATAATCAAATGGGCCGCGGAACAGGGCCTCCTCGATGGAATCTACAATGATTGGGGCGTCTATCTGCCGCTCGCCCCCCGGCAGGACCAGCCGCAAACCGCTTTGCCGGGCTGCAGCGGCGCCTTCAGGGCGCTCCAAAAAGACGACCTCTTGCCCGTTGAGGGCGAGGCTGCCGCCAATGTACGTACCAATTGCACCAACACCGAAACAAAGAAAACGCATCCGGGCGTCCTTTTCTGAGGGTGAAAGATGGGTGCTACTCTGTTACCAGCCGCGGGCTCCCCGCAGAAAGACATCGCCGGGCATGGGGCGCTTGCCCGCGGGCTGTAATTCCAGCAAAAGCAGGCAGCCGAGGGCAGTGCCAATTGCCGGAAAGCCAGCCACTATACCGCGCTGACCGGGAGACAGGTGATCGGCAGGATGGGCAGAGGCACGCTGAATTTTTAACACCGCATCGGCCCAAAAGGTGTAGGCGCCTGGCCAGGGCTGATAGGCACGGACCTGGCGTTCCAGTTCAACGGCGGGGCGAGAAAAATCGAGCAGGCCATTTTCTTTCTGGATCATCGGAGCATAGACCGCGAGGGCATCATCCTGCGGCTGGGGAATAATTTTACCGTTCAGATAAGCGGGAAGGGTTTCGATTAACAAATCGGCGCCAAGCTGAGCCAGCCTGTCACTGAGTGCACCGGCAGTATCTTCAGGCAGAATGGGGATGGCGCGCTGGGCCAGCACGGGGCCTGTATCCACACCGGCATCCATGCGCATGATGGAAACGCCGGTCTGGGCATCGCCAGTGCGGATGGCAGCCTGAATGGGCGAGGCGCCGCGCCAGCGGGGTAAGAGCGAGGCGTGAACGTTGACGCAGCCATGCGGGGGCAGATCCAGGACGTTTTGGCGCAGAATTTGACCAAAGGCGGCGACAACAATGAGATCGGGCGCCCAGGCGGCCAGTTGGACCTGCGCCTCGGGTTCTTTAAGGCGGTTGGGTTGAATGACCGGCAGGGAGAGCGACTGGGCCAGAATTTTCACCGGCGGAGAAGCCAGGGTTTGCCCCCGCCCGGCGGGACGGTCGGGCTGGGTGATGACGCCGATGACCGGGTAGGCCTCAGTCAAACGGCGCAGGACAGGTACGGCGAAGTCGGGCGAGCCCATGAAAACGATGCGGACATCCATGGCATAATTTTAGC
>JAGOFZ010000242.1 GCA_017996955.1 Longilinea sp. | reverse complement strand
CCCGGCGGCGCGCCCCAAGAAAGCCCGCAAACCCATCCCCCGCTGGGCGTGGTTTGTGGGGGGCGGGCTGGTGGTTACGGTGTTGATTGCCGCAGCGTTGATTGTGGGGCTCAGCCAATATTTCTCTAGAGGGGGCGATTTTCAACTGCCGGCGCTGTTTGCCAGACCGACCGCTACCTATACGGCGACGGTCACATCAACGCCGAAGCCTACAGCAACACCCAGACCCAGCCTGACCGCCACGGCTACAGCCACACTCAAGCCGAGCGCCACGGCCACCATCACACGCACACCGACCATCACACAGACGCCCACCATCACCCCTACCCCGACCATCACGCAGACGCCGAGCAAGACACCCAGCCCTACCCCGGCAAAAGCAGCCCTGGGCGAGCCGACCTTCACTACAACCACCGTCAGTTACTATGCCGGTTGCGCGAATGATCAACTGGGGATTGAGATGGATGTGACTGACCCGGATGGCATTTACCTGATCAATGTCTATTACCGGATTGTTGACCAGGGCACCGGTGATATGACCGATTGGGCGCTGGTGCCGATTTTGATGGAAAAACAAACCGGCGACCACTATACCATGACGATGCCCGCGCTCCGGCAGATGGGTCTCAATGGCTGGATTGCAGATCGCTTCAGCACTTATGGGGGTTCCTGGAGCGGACTGCTGGAGATTCAGTTTATTGTTGTGGATATGAACCGCGACGTGACCAACTCTAAAAACTACGACTTTGTATTGAAAGGCTGCGGATAAGCCAGTTACCGAGTGGGCGGGGCGGCAGATATCTCCAGATAACCGATGAAGAAAATAACACTGCATGGTGAGCTTCACGCAAACCCCTGCCTGAACTGCGGGGCGTGCTGTGCGTTCTTTCGCGTATCGTTCTACTGGGGAGAAACCGACCCGGCGCAAGGTGGGCAGGTGCCGGTTGAATTGACAGAAAATGTGACTGAATATTACTGCGCCATGCGCGGGACCAATCAGCTTTCACGGCGGTGCATTGCGCTGGAAGGCAAGCCGGGCGGGCCCACGCGCTGCACCATCTACGAGCAGCGGCCCAGCCCCTGCCGCGATTTTGGGGTGCAGTGGCAGGGCGGGCAGATGTCCATTCGACCAGGGGACCTGGAGCGCTGCAACCACGCCCGAGCAGCCTGGAATATGCCCCCTATCTCAGTACCGGTGCACCATGTTTCGCCCTGGCGGCAAACGCCAGTGCACAAACATCTGACGCGGCGCTAGCTGCCAAATACGCGCCCGGCGGCGGCGGCTTCGGCCTGGCTTTTGGGCAAGAGGAATGTGAAGCGGCTGCCCTTGCCTTCGGTGCTTTCAACCCAGATGCGCCCGCCGTGCAGTTCGATAAATTCACGCGCGATGGAAAGGCCTAACCCCATGCCGCCGTGCCGGCGCGTCAGGTGTTTTTCAACCTGATAAAAACGCTCGAATATCTTTTCCTGTTCGGCTGCGGGAATGCCGATACCATCATCAATGACGGCGATTTTGATATAGCCAGGCACCTGTTCTGCACGAACCTGCACCTGCCCACCGGGATTGGTGAAGGTGAGCGCATTGCGCACCAGGTTGCTGAGGGCAATGGCGATTTTGGATTCATCACCCTCGAGAGCAAGGTTGCGCTGTGAGACGTGGAAATCCAGAGCGATTTGATGGTCACGGGCCAGGTCTTTGAAAGAATCGACCACGCTCTGCACCAAAGTGGAGATCATGACCCGCTGGCGGCGCAGTGAGGCAAGACCGGCTTCAATACGGTCCACATTGGAAAAATCTTCTATGATTTCTTTGAGGCGCATGGCCGATTTGGCAATCACATCGAGGTCGACGCGCAGATTTTCGGGCGCCATATCGCGCAGGAGGGCGGAATGCCCCAGCACAACCCCCAGGGGGGTGCGCAGTTCGTGAGACATGATGGCGATAAAATCGCCCTTCAGGCGATCGCTTTCCAGGGCTTTCTCATACGCCTGGCGAGACTGCTCGAGTAAGTGACGGTTGCGGATGGCAATTGCTGCCTGCGCCGCAAGTGTTTCCAGTATAAAAACATCTTCTTCGGTATAATTAGCCTGCTGGGCCTTGTTGGTACATTCAAAGACGCCGATGGTTTGGCCGCGAAAACAAAGCGGCACAGCCAGCAGTGAGCGGGTTTGGTTGTTCCATTCAAGATCTACAGCCCGGAAAATCCGGCGGTCGTTCTGGGCATCTTGAACCAGCATGGGCTGGCGATTGAGAAAGACCCAACCCGCGGCGCTGGCATCCAGCGGAACACCAATGGCGCTGGCGCGCTCTTTGAGATGCCAGGGAACCGCCAGGAATTTGAGCAGGCCGTTTTCTTCGTCATAGGTCAGAATGGAGCTGCTTTCGCTGTGGGTCAGCTCAGAGGCCACCTCGAGCAGGGATTGTAAAAGCGGTTCAAGCTCAAGATTCGAGCTTAAATTTTTACAAACTTCGAGCAAACGAGTGAGACGGCGAGTATAATCAATGGTGTCCACGCCCATGCTGCACAACAAGCTCCTCGGTTTGATTATAGCATAGGCGGCACGAACATATTCCAATCAAGGAGAAGGCTTTCTAAAGGAGCAAGACACTATGGCAGACAAAAAGGTAAGAGTGGCAATTATTGGCGTGGGAAACTGCGCCTCTTCGCTGGTGCAAGGCGTGCATTTTTATGGCAATGCAGCCGATACCGACCGCGTTCCTGGATTGATGCACGTCAACCTGGGCGGTTATCACATCCGCGATATTGAATTCAGCGCGGCGTTTGACGTTGTGGATACCAAGGTAGGGAAAGACCTCTCTGAGGCGATTTTTTCATACCCCAACAATACCTACAAGTTCTGCGATGTGCCGC
>JAGOFZ010000243.1 GCA_017996955.1 Longilinea sp. | reverse complement strand
TTGATTTGGCTCACCAGCAGGTATTGACAGTAATCTAATCGAGTGACGCGTTCTTTTCGTGGTTGCATTCCATAACGATAATGGTTTTGACTATGATTGTCAATCTTTTAGTTTTGCGTAAGTCCTAATTATCTGAGTCTCAACTCAGCCGTTTTTACTTCGGCAGAAAGGCATCATGTACCACTTCCGGCTCAAAGCCAGCAGTGGTCTGACCTTCCGTTGCATATTGATACAGCGCCGCGGTGTAGATGCCGTTCAGCGTGGACTGTGCCAGCCCGACCAGCACCAGTACCATGATCGTCAATGCAATCAGAACCAGCCCGGGAATGTAGCTATCCAGCATTAAGAACAGCGCCACCGAACCGCCAAAACCCAGCAGCATAATCCCGAAGATAATCAAGCCAAAAAAGGCGCCCAGTCCAAAATTGCCCACAATCTGCTCGCCCCAGGTCTTCTTGAGCAGCGCCACGCTGCGCTTGATGGCTTCGATGGGCCCAACATTTTCGACTGCCAGAATGGGCACAACCAGGAACGTCGCCACGTTCCATGCAAACCCGATGATGGAAACGATGGCTCGCCCCAGGCCCTTGCTTTTATCGGAAATGATCCGTAGGATCATGCCTACCGTCGCAGCAATCAATGAATAACCTAACAGCGGCATGAACCGGCTGAACGCAATCCTGAAGCCGTCACCCACGGTCGGGTCACCGCCGCGCAGCCGGATCATCGCGGCACCAACCAGCGCCGTGTTGAAAAAGAAGATTACAAAATACTGCACCACATAAAACAGAAACAACGCCAGATAGTAAATAATCTGAGTATCGCCCAGCGCCGCATCTGCCATACTGGCAAAGATGGTGGGCACAAAAAAGCCAATGCTCACCAGAACCACCGCAATCGATGAAATGATTGGAAAGATCACCAGTTCCTTGTCTTGCGACAGGACTTTGGCGCTTGCCTTGACCAGGTCCCAGCTTTTAGAAATTTTTTCAAACATTTTGTCCTCCGGAAAATATACGGAAAAATAGATCAATCAGTTGCAGCCCAACGGGCAAATAAAGCCAGCGAAAGCAAGCGCCCGCGCGCCTGTTCGCGCAGCGCTGTCTCGCCAGCTTCTACAGACCCATGCTTGTCGCTCATCATATCTTCCATTGCCGCCTGCAGCGTCAGCGCCGAAGCTTTAACCGCATAAGCCGTCAGTACCACAAAGCGCGGTTCTGCGCTGATCACCTGCTGGCAGGCTGCCAGCAGTGAAGGCAGCAGCTTATAAAATTCCCATACCTCACCCTGCGGGCCGCGTCCGAACTTCGGCGGGTCCAAAATCAGCCCATCATACCGTGACCCACGCCGCGCCTCTCGCTGCACAAATTTCAGCGCGTCTTCCAGCATCCAGCGGATCGATGTGTCTGGCAGCCCCGAGAGCTGCTGATTCTCATGTGCCCAGGTCATCACCTTGCGTGAGGCATCCAGGTGTGTCACCTGTGCCCCGGCTCGCGCCGCCGCCAGACTGGCAATCCCTGTATATCCAAACAGATTCAAAACCCGAATGGGCCGCCGGGCTGCCTGTACCTGCGCCTCAATCCAATCCCACTGCGGCGCCTGTTCTGGGAAAATGCCCACTTGTTTAGAGCCCCCCGGCTGCAGCCAGAATTTCAGACCGCCTCGTTGAATCTGCCACCGCTCGGGCAGCGGCTTGCTGGTCTCCCAGTGCCCACCGTTCTCTTCCTGCCCGGGCCGGAACACAGCCTGAGCTGCTTTCCAGGCCTTCTCGTGGAGCGCCGGCTGCCAGATGGCCTCAGCCTCAGGCCGCACCAGCGTGATGCCCCCAAACCGTTCCAGGCGGGCACCGTTGCCGCTGTCCAGCAGCTCATAATCGTTCCAGGCCTCGGCCGTAAGAATCTTTAATTCAGGTATGCTTGTAGATGTTGTTGTTTTCATAGTAACTGCGATTTATTGTAGCAGATTCTTGCAAAAAAATAACCTTGGCGCCCTCAGAACTTCAAACTGAAACTTGAAATGTAAAAGGCTGTTATAATCCCCAAAACAACACCTGGAGGAAGTCCTATGCCGCACCCATTTGATGAAATTCCTGACCGCCGCGCAACCGAAAGCATTAAATGGCGAGCTTATCCCGCCGATGTCCTGCCCATGTGGGTGGCCGACATGGATTTCCGCTCTCCTGAACCAGTGATTCACGCCCTGCAGAACCGCATCGCCCAGGGCATCTACGGTTACCCCGGTCAGGTGGATGGTTTGATTGAGGCTATTCTAGCCTGGTTGGAAACCCGCCATGGCTGGAAGATTGATCCTGCAGCCATCATGCTGGTGCCTGGCATTGTCACTGGCCTCAACTGGTTCTGCAATGCCCTCGGCCAGCCCGGTGAGTCGGTTCTGGTGCAGTCCCCGGTTTACCCGCCTTTCCTCAGTGCCCCCGGCAATGCCGGCCTGCACTTGCAGCAAATGCCCCTCAAGGTTTGGGGCGGACGCTATTCACCAGATGCCGCGGCCTTTGATTCAGCCTGCAGCGCCGCTGCCGCCGATGGACACCCTGCCAGCCTGTTCATCCTGTGCAATCCCCACAACCCGGTGGGCCGCGTCTTTACCCGCCCCGAACTGGAATCGATTGCCGCAGCCTGTTTGCGCCATAATCTGACCATTTGCTCCGACGAAATTCACGCCGACCTGGTCTATTCCGAAAGCCGTCACATTCCCATCGCCTCGCTGGACCCCGAAATTGCCGCCCGAACTGTGACATTCATGGCCCCCAGCAAAACCTTCAACATTGCCGGGTTGGAATGTTCCTTTGCCATTGTCCCCAATCCCGACCTGCGCGAACGTCTGCAGCAGGGTGGTCGGGGCCTGGTGGGCTGGGT
>JAGOFZ010000241.1 GCA_017996955.1 Longilinea sp. | reverse complement strand
CTGCCACTGAGCTACAGGCCCCTGCAATTTTTGATTTTAGATTTGAGATTTGAGATTTATGATATGAAGAAACGGGCAAATTATCAGGCCTGTGATCTTCAAGTTATCACTTACCTCTAATCTCGCGCTATTATATCATACGCTGGAGGCTGGGCTGGGTTATAATTGGAGCGCTATGACCGAGGACATGGAACTCAGCAAACGAGAATTGGATATTCTACGCCTGGTGGCAACGGGGGCGAGCAATAAGGAGATTGCTCAGGCGTTGTATATCAGCCCAAATACGGTCAAGGTGCATTTGCGCAATATTTTCGGGAAAATCGGGGCGGCTTCACGCACAGAGGCCACCCTTTACGCGGTGCGCAGCGGTCTGGTTGAGGGGGCGCCAGTTCAGCCGGCACCTGAAGTAGATGAAGCCGAAGAGGCTCTGCCCATACCGGAGCCAGAAGTAGTGGTGGTCATTCCACCGAAGCCGACTTTCTGGAGGCGGCCCGGAATGCTTATCGCTGCGGCAGTTGTGCTGCTGGCTGTGCTGGGCGTTGGCGGCTGGCAGATCTGGAAGGCCACCCGCCCTACCCCGACACCTGAGATTACCAGCGCCCCCCTGACCGGCATCACTGTGCAGCCACGCTGGCAAACTGCTGAATCTATCCCGACTGCCAGCAGCGGGCAGGCTTCGGCTATTTACGAACAGGATGTGTATTTGATTGCCGGGCAAACTGAAGCCGGGGTCACCGGTGAGGTTTGGGCCTACCAACTGCGCGAGAAGACCTGGACGCCCCGAACCGCCAAACCGACCCCTGTGAGCGGCGCTCAGGCGGCGCTGCTCAGCGAACATATTTATGTGCCGGGAGGGCTGGATGTCAGCGGAAAGCCTACGGCCGTGCTGGAAGTCTATGATCCCCGTTTGGACAGCTGGGAAGCACTGGCGCCGATGCCCAGGGCACTGAGCGGATATGCACTGGCAGGGCTGGAAGGCCGCCTGTACCTGTTCGGCGGCTGGGATGGTGAAAAGTTCAGCACCGATGTATATGTTTATGACCCGGATAATAATCAATGGGAAACCCGTCAGCCGCTGCCAGAGGCCCGCAGCGCAGCCAGCGCTGTTGCCGCCGGGAACAAGATTTTTCTGGTTGGTGGCACCAATGGGGAAAAACTGCTGACGGATTTACTGGTCTACTTCCCAACCCGAGAGGAAAATGGGGAAGATCCGTGGGAAGTGCGGACCAGCCTGCCGGCAGGCCGATCCAATGCGGGCGCGGCGCTGATTGCCGATGGCATTTACCTGGTTGGCGGCGGTGAACCACCCCTGCTGTACATGATTGCCGAGGACCAATGGACAGAGTTGGAAGCGCCCCCGCAGCCATTGGGCGCAGGTGTAACGGTGCAGGTCTGGGAAAACCTGCTGCATGTGTTTGGCGGTTCTGTGGAAGCCCGACCCAGCGACCAGCATTTCACCTACCAGGCGCTTTACACCCTGACGCTGCCAGTGATTAACCGATAAAAAACAACCGCACTTTTGAGCGCGGTTGTTTTTTGTAACAATGCAGGGAAATCAGCCGATGTAGATTTCGACCTGGTCGCCATCTTCTTCGTCATCCACATAGATGTGGATGGGATCGTCGCCCGAGACGGATTTTCCCAAGCCTTCTACCATTTCATCGAGGTGCTTATCACGCAGATCGGCGGGGAGAACGCCGGAGAATGAGCGCAGGAACCAGGCCCCTGCCGTGAGGGGCAGCGGCAGGCTGATGCGAATCACTTCGGGGCGCTTGCCATGCCCCTGCCGGACACGCAGATGAAGCCAGCGCGTCTGCCAGAAGAGCAGCATGCCCAGCACGCCCAGCAGCAATGGGATCCAGGACAGGAAGAAGCCCCAGCCAAAGCCAGCCGCTTGCCAGCCCGAATACATCCAGTAGGCGCCAAGCGCCGTGATTGCCACCGAGAACCAGAAGGGCAGCGCCGAGAGCCGCCGCCAGAACTTGAAGCGACCCAGTTCAAATTCGCTGGTGGAAGATGATTCGGACGACTCGATGGGTGGCTCAACCGCTGTGGGCCAGGGTGGGGGTGTTTCGCGGGTTTCAAAATTGGCAGCCGGTTCAGGTTCGGGATCAGACAGCGGCTCATCCAGGCCCAGCAGTTGGGCAGCCTGCTGAGGGGTCAGTTCGCCGCGCTCTACCTGGCGCAAAATTTCCAGACGGTCAGGGGTTTCGTTCATGTGGTTAAAATTCCTGTATTGATTGTACTGCGAAATAGGGCTATTCGCTCAAGTTTTCCAGTGTTTGCATCAGGCGCTCAGCCTCTTCAGCAGTAATTTTCTGCTCCTGGAGCATTTGCAAAATCAGCAGCTTTTCATCCCGGCTGACGCGTGACCCGGCGCTGGCGGGCGGCGTGGGGATGCCGCCGCGGCGAGATTCGAGGCGGCGCATGGTTGCCTGGACGCGCTCTTCAGCCCGGCGGGCAGCTTCTTCGGCCCGGCGCCCGGCGCGTTCGGCAGCTTCCTGGGCCCGGCGCATGGCTTCTTCCCGCAGGCGTTCCTGGAGATTCATGCGCTCCATCACACGCTCCCAGCGCTCATCCCAGCGGTCAAAAATCCGTGTGTAGCTGTCAATATCGGGGCGGCGGTCGGTGATCAGGATATCTTCGCCGGCGGCAATCCGAACATGGATGGCGCCGTCTCCGACTGTTCCATGATACAGGCCTTCTTCTACAGCTACATCCTTATCGCCCAGCTCAATGCAAATATCTTCATCGCCGCTGGTCAAGTCAAATGTAGCGCCAGCATCGGTGGGCAAATAGAGGCGCACGCTGCCGCCAGCGTGAATATTGAGCGTTTGGCCGGCAGGTTGTGCCAGGGAGACCCGCACATCATCGCCAGAGCGAATATTGGCTC
>JAGOFZ010000240.1 GCA_017996955.1 Longilinea sp. | reverse complement strand
TATATTTCTTGATAGGATATTTTGATATGAATTATGAACATCGTTTTCGGGTTGAGGCTGCACTGAGCCGGGTGAGGGATTTTCACAGCCGGGCAGAAAGCATGGCTGCCATCACACCGCCGCCAGTGTTTGTCAAGATGAGGAGCACCCCGGCTACCCTGAACGAAAATGATATCATGGATTTTACAATGTGGATGGGCCCCCTGCCGATTCATTGGACTGCCCGGATTGAGAGAGTGACCGAAACGGGATTCAGTGATCGGCAGATCCGAGGGCCTTTTGCACACTGGCTGCACCGCCACACATTTGCTGCGGTGAATGAACAAACCACTGAAGTTGTGGATGAAATTACCGTGAAGCTATCCCATCATCCCCTGTGGTGGCTGGTGGGTATGTTCATGTGGCTGGGACTGCCGTTCTTATTTACCTATCGGGGCTGGAAAACAAAAAGGATGTTGAAATGAATAAACTACTGGGAAAGCACTGGCAGCATTTGCCGCCAAAAGAAGTGATTGAACTGCTGGACAGCAATATTGAGCGCGGGTTGGATCTCTTTGAGGTCAAGCACCGGCAGGAGCGCTTTGGGTTGAATGCATTAACGCCTAAAAAGGGGAAAAGCCCTTTGGTGCGATTCCTGATGCAATTCAACAATCCGCTGGTAATTATCCTGGTGGTTGCCAGTGTGGTGACGGCTGTTTTGAAGGATTTGACCGACGCCCTGGTGATTTTTGGGGTGGTGCTGGTCAATGCTGTGATTGGGTATATTCAAGAATCACGGGCAGAGCAGGCTATTGCGGCGCTGGCAAAGACCATGACGACCGAGGCGGCTGTTTTGCGCGGGGGAAAGGTGGTGCGTCTCTCGGCAGTTGAACTGGTGCCGGGTGATATTGTTCAACTGCAGGCCGGGGCACGGGTGCCAGCCGATTTGCGGCTGGTGATATCCCGCGATCTACAGGTGACCGAAGCCGCCCTGACCGGCGAATCGGTTCCGGTGGAAAAAGACGCCAGCCTGCTGATTGAGCCTGAAGCGGTGCTGGCTGAGCGACGCAATATGGCTTATGCCTCTACGCTGGTGACGTATGGCACGGCAACAGGGGTGGTGGTAGCTACCGGCGATGGCAGCGAAATTGGGCGGATATCGCAATTAATTTCCAGTGCAACAGAATTGGAAACGCCGCTGACGCGTAAGATCAGCCAGTTCAGCCGGGTGCTGCTGGTTGCCATTCTCATCTTATCGGCAGTTACGTTTGGGGTGGGCGTGCTGCGAGGACAACCGGTGGTGGATACGTTGATGGGAGCCATTGCGCTGGCGGTAGGGGCAATTCCGGAAGGACTGCCAGCAGCATTGACAGTGACCCTGGCGATTGGGGTTTCGAGGATGGCAAAACGCCGCGCCATCATCCGCAACCTGCCAGCAGTTGAAACGCTGGGGTCCACTACGGTCATCTGCTCCGACAAGACCGGCACACTGACGCAGAATCAGATGACGGTTCAGGAGCTGAAGACCATCAAGGGGACGTATGAAATCAGTGGGGTTGGGTATCAGCCAGAGGGGACGATTTCGGGAAATGCGGCTGAAGATGCGGCTGTGCAAGAAATGCTCAAAGCAGGTGTGTTGTGCAACGACAGTCAACTGGTTGAAGCCAGTGGCTATTGGGCCATACAAGGTGACCCTACTGAGGGGGCGCTGCTGGTATCTGCCCGCAAAGCGGGTCTGAGCCTGGAAGGCGGTGATTATCCCGCCCGATTGGATGCAATTCCGTTTGATTCGCAGCACCAGTATATGGCAACTCTGCACGCGGACGGAATGATTTACATCAAAGGTGCGGCTGAAGTCTTGTTAGAACGCTGCAATGGCGCAATGGATGCTTCTGGAAACGTTATCACCTGCGGCGGCGATGTTTTCCGGTCAGCATTGGAGCAGATGGCTGCACGGGGTTTGCGGGTGCTGGCTTTTGCCCGGCTGGAAAAACCAGGGGCAAAGCAGATTACATTTGAAGATATAACCGGGTTGACGCTGCTGGGGCTGCAGGGCATGATTGATCCGCCCCGCCCGGAAGTGATTGACGCCATCAAAGCCAGCCAAAGAGCCGGGATCACAGTGAAAATGATTACCGGGGATCATGCGCTGACGGCAAAAGCGATTGGAGAGCAAATTGGGCTATGCAAAGATGGATGCAGCACCGTTTTGACTGGCGCTGATTTGCTGAAGCTTTCGGATGCAGAGCTGATTGAACAGGTTGATCAAGTGAATGTGTTTGCCCGGGTTGCTCCGGAGCAAAAATTACGGCTGGTTGAGGCCCTGCAAGCGCGTGGCCATGTGGTGGCGATGACCGGCGACGGGGTTAACGATGCTCCGGCGCTTAAGCAATCCAATATCGGGGTGGCAATGGGGATTACCGGCACCGATGTATCAAAAGAAGCAGCCGACATGGTTTTGACTGATGATAATTTTGCCACGATTGAAGCAGCCATTGAAGAAGGGCGTGGGGTTTTTGACAACCTGACCAAGTTCATTTCCTGGGCACTGCCAACCAACCTGGGCGAAGGATTGGTTCTGCTGGCGGCGATTATCACCGGAGCCACGCTACCCATTCTGCCCATTCAAATTTTGTGGATCAATATGATTACGGCGGCGGTATTGGGCATTGCGCTTTCTTTAGAGCCTAAAGAGCCGGGGATTATGGAAAGGAAACCCCGCAACCCCAAGGCCCCACTGCTCAGCAAAATGGTCATCTGGCGGATTATCCTGGTGAGCATTTTTATTCTGGCAGGTGCGTTTGGGTTGTTTGAATATGAACTGTCGCGCGGCGCTTCGATTGAAGAAGCCCGGACAGTGGCGGTGAATGTGGTGATCTTTGTCGAGCTGCTCTATCTGTTCAATGCCCGCTCGCTGACGCTTTCCCCCTTCCA
>JAGOFZ010000025.1 GCA_017996955.1 Longilinea sp. | reverse complement strand
CGGAAGGGCTTGGTGATGTAGTCATCCGCGCCCAGGTCAAAACCGTGGATGATGTCGGCTTCCTGCTGTTTGGCGGTAATCATAATCACGGGGATGTTTGATTCCCGGCGCAGGTGGGTGATGAACTGGTAGCCGTCCATGTTGGGCATCATAATGTCCAGCAATATCAGGTCGGGGTTAGACTGATGAACAATCTCCAGCGCTTCACGGCCATCCGAGGCGCTCAGGACCTCAAAATCCTGGCTGCTGAGGAAATCGTTCAACAGCACCTGCACGTTTCGGGTATCATCCACAACCAAAATTTTACGGGTCATAACGTTATTATATTCAATCTCAGCGGGTCATTGACTGCACAAGTGGCCTTGCTTTTGGACAGATTGGGGCGCAGCCGAAGGGTTTGCCCGGTTCCTCCGGCTGCGCAGTCAGAGGAGGAGAACAGCGGATTATTGCTGGGCATCGCTGCTGCTGGTGACCACAACCACATCGGGTTCGGCGTTATGCAGCCAGTCTTCCTGGGCGGGATCGCTGTAAAAGACCTTCAGGTCGGCGATATCCCGGACAAAGTCGATTTTGCCAATGGCCACGCGTTTGATTTTGAGGCCGGTGCGGGCTTCGAGATCGGCAATCAGCTCAGCCCGGCGGTCAGGGTGAATGAGTTCGATCTTCTCATAAATCACTCGCTTGGAAGATTCATAGTGGAAGCCCCATCCGCGCTCCAGGATCCACATCATCGCCATGATTGCCAGGTTGGCGGCAATCAACTGAGGCCAGATTGTGCCACTGGCGCCAGCAGAGTTCATCACGGGGAGGGCGGCAATGATGAACAGGTAAGTCATCTCACGGATCGGAATTGGATCTGTGCGGTAGCGCAGAATTGAGAAGATGGCAAACAGGCCAAAGCCTACGCCAACGCCCAGTTCAATGCTGGTCATGAAGCTCAACACAAAATAGATGACGGTATTGAACGCCAGAAAAGTAAAGACGTAACGTTTGTTATGGGTGGATGGGTAGTAGATAAACCGCACCACCAATAAGGCGACCAAAAAATTAAGGCCAAAGTTCAAAATAAAGTTACCAAAATTACTCATTGTAAGCAGCTCCTGCAACCATTCTGTCCAGCCACAATAATTTGGGCTTCAACGTATTTTTCTTAACCTGATCATATAACATAGAGACGCCAATGCAGTACTTGCTGAAACCCTGGGGGCGCACGCGCAGGGCACGCATCTGCGCCAGGAACGGGGAGCCCGTATGGCCCAGATTCATTTTGACCTCGGCAATTGCCAGGCCATCCAAACGCGCCATCCGGGTGGGGGTGTAAAAGGTCAGGTCCACATCCAGCGTGACGCGTTCGCAGCACTGCTTGCTCACCAGGGTGATGCGGGTAAAGGTATTCCAGAGCCTGGGTTCCAGCTCACGGCTGTCAAAAGGGAAGACAGCCTGCAGCCAGTCTTCGGCTTCAAGAGGAATGTGTGTGATTGGGCGCGAAGTGGGGATGCGGTCTTTGATTGTGCGGTCTTTGCGGGTTTTGTGTTTTACTTCCAGGAACGAATCGCCCGAGTCGGTATATTCACGGCTGCGGACTTTATAGCGATCAGCGCGGCCATTGACGTGCAGATTGTAAAGGTCAAAATTGGGGGTGTCAAAATAAAGAGTGCGATAGTGATTCAAACGGTGGCCTTTGACCGTCAGCACCCAGTATTCTGACTGCAAGGCGGTCAGGGTTTGCAGCAACTGAGCGGTGGTGAGGACAAACTTGGTATCCACGCGGTTGAGCAGGGCCACGGCGTCCATTTGTTTGAGGCTGATGGGCGCAAAGCCTTCTGTAATGACGGCCAGTTCAGACGGGGCCGAATACCATTCGAGGGAGGACTGCTGCCAGGATTGGTTCTGAGTTTCGGTAAGGCGGGCTGTCGGTTTCAAATCCATCTCCTTTAGATACGAGTGCATTGAACTATCTTGATGTTACCTGTTATGACCGATGAAGTGGTTTATTTTTTGTATAAAGGCTATTGGCAGGGTGGCGAGGGCCGCCCCTGGAGGAGACAGAAACAGCCCTCGCATGAAGCAATTCGGATTACGGGCGCCCGCCGCGGCCACCAGGGCCACCGCCGCCGGGGCCCATGCCCGCAGCGCCAGACCAGGTGACCAGGCTAGAGACGGTCAGCGTGGTGACCTCAGTGCCGGGGGTATACGCACCGCCCTGGTACAGGCCATTCAAAGCAGTGCCAGTGGAACTGCCGCCCGAATAGAGGGTGTAGGTTTCACCATTGGTCAGGGTCGGGGAGGAGAAGGTGATGGACTGATATTGCCTGGTAGGAGCAAAGGTGAGGATATCTTCACCAGCACTGTTCTGGATATGGAGCAGGGTTCCTGCTGGCTGGACGCTATCATAGTTCACCAGGACAGCGTACTGGCTCGAAGAGTCGCTGCCGGCGGCCTGTGCCATGCCAGCGCTGCCGACTGCAATAATTGTTCCGCCTGAGATTGTAAAGGCCATATAATCCAGCGCGCCGTTCATATTTTCGGTGGGACCATTGACAATTGCGGTGCCGCCGGTCATTACAATGGCGCCGTTTGAATCGAGACCGTCACCACCGGCATCTACAAATATATAGCCGCCGTTGATGTAGAGATAGTAGCTGCCAACACTGGCAAAAGAATCCTGCCCCCCGGGGCGTCCACCGGGCGGGAGCATGCCCGGGCCCATGCCAGAGCCATCGGCACCGCCGGCCACATTGAAGCCATCATCACTGGCTGTGACGAGAATATTACCGGCATTGACCGTGATAACGCCACCTTCCAGACCTTCGTAAGACCGGGTGATGCGGATATCGCCGCCGTTAATGGTCAGGTCAGCGTCAGCGTGCAGGCCATCATCGCCGGATGCAAGGGTCAGCGAACCGCCATTGACGGTGATGCTGCCGTTAGAATGGATGGCATCGTCGGCCGCGTCAATAGATGCGGCGCCGCCATCAACCGTTACGCCAACCGTGGCGACAATGCCTTTAGCAGAGGAGGTATCCGCCGTCCAGCTCTGGCTGCCGCCGCCCGTGACCAGGGTGAGTGCACCAGAGGTGACAAAGACCTCTTTAGCGGCCTGGATGGCATCCGCGCCGGAGGTGATGGTGATGGTACCCCCCGCGATAGTGATGAAACCCCGGTCGGCTTCTTCCTCGTTATCCGATTTAAGGCCATCGCCCTGCGATGAAACGGTGATGGTTCCGTCTTTGATCACGATATAATCCTTGCCGCGAATACCATCATCCAAAGCCGTGACGGACACTGTGCCGCTGGCAATGAGCAGGCCGTCTTTGCTGGCAATGCCATCATTGTAATTGCCGGTGACGGTGAGGGATCCGCTGCCATAAATCGTCAGGTCAGATTTACTGAAGATGGCCGCGTTGGGTTCATCGGTATCGGCGCTGGCAAAGACATAGGCGGAGCTGTCTGAAATCACGTTTTGGGTGTTATCCGCCAGAACGAGGATAGCTTTGTTGGCCTCCTCAATCACCAATGGTGAGCCGGTGGAATTGCTCAGATTGACTCCATTAAGGATTAATTGAACAACGGCGTCATCAGGAGCGTTCACGATAATCTGTCCATCGGTGAGCGTGCCACTGAGACTGTAGACCCCAGCAGCGGTAATGGCGGCCACACTGCCATTGATGGAGACCCCGGCACTCGAGGCGGTAATGATGTTCCCATCCAGGGTAATTGGGACTACGGCCGCGGCATCCCAGACATAATCCGAGGTGTCTTCATGGGTATCCTGGTAGATGATCGCGGAAGCAGGATCGGCGGCAGCAACCGGTTGAGAAGCGGTTGTTGCGTTATCAGAAGTCGCCGCCACGACTGGCGTGTTCTGGCTGGATGTTTCAGTTGCGCTGGTGGTGGCGGTGGGAATTACTGAACAGGCCGCCAGGGTCGTGATCAGAAGGATCGATACCAGTAATGCCGTTATTTTTTTCATACAATATCTCCTTTGAATAGATAGGACGCGAATGCGCCCTGGTTTCAATTGTCATGATTGTATGAAAAAGGTCAGGTGAAGGGGTATAAATTTGGTATAAGGACGATTAAGACGCAAAAGCTGCTTTTAAGAGCAGCTTTTCACGCAAAGGCAGGTCAATTAACAAGCCGGATGTAAAAACAGCTTATTTGACTTCCAGTAATTGGGTCAAGGATTGCTGAGCCTGTGCCAAGGGCACATTTAAGGCATGTGTCCACTCAACCAACAGAGAGCGGGTTGCTCGCTCCAAAATGGCGCGTTCATTTTCATTCAATTTGGCACTGCGTTGAAAATGTGTGAGATCACGCACGGCCCGGCAAATTGCATCCAGATGCCCTTCTCGAATTTGAGCCAATAGTTGATCTTTGCGCAGCACACGATCTTCCGGTAAGGCTTCACCGGGGCTGGACAAGATGGTAAACAAATTGACAAAATCTTCAGGAGATAGGGGCTTGCGCAAACTGTGTTGATCCAGTTCGTTGATCGGGATCCAGATGGTCAAATCGTTGGCGCGAACAACGTAGCAATTTGTCAGCTGGTCTCGAATGACTTTTTCTTCGATGCGGACAATTTCACCCAGGCCGTAGGTTCCATGTATCACTTTATCGCCAATTTGAAAGCCCATCACATACCTCTTTCTCAAACCATTTCCGTGAACTCAAAATTGGATATACGCATCATTCGAAAAAAATTATGAGCCTCCTGGAGGGCTTGCGTTTCCATGAGGCTCATCAGGGGCAGATTAGCGCCGGCTGCCGTAAGTATTGCGGCGGGGGGCTTCTTCGCGCGGGCGGGCGATGTTCACTTTAATCGCGCGACCATCGAGCATTTTGTCGTTCAGCGCCTGGATGGCGTTTTGAGCTTCTTGATCGGTGCTCATCGTCACGAAAGCGAAACCCTTGAGGGCGCCAGTGTCGCGGTCTTTGATCATAGCAACTTCAACAACAGTGCCAGACTGTGAAAAAGCAGTGCGCAGAGTGTCCTCGGTGGTATCGTAGGACAGGTTACCAACATACAATTTTGTTCCCATTTTCTATTCCTTTGTTTGTGAGGCTGCCCGCATATTGGGTTAATACGGAAGCCGTTGAGAATTTTCCAGGTACCTGATGAAAAAGCCGCCATTCAATGCAGAATGGCGGCTAATTAAATCAAACGCAAATCTGGAGGTTGTCAAGAAGGATTATATCAGAATATCCTCCAATATACCAATTTATTGAATGAGAGTTTTTTCATTAACGGAAGGCGGGGAGATCTAATCCCATTCAACCGTGACTGAAACTGGTTTGTGATCGCTGGGACGATATTCGCGCTTGTCGTCTGGGCCCTGATCTGCGCAGGCAGCCTGCCAGATGGCGGATTCAACCTGGCAGGAATTGGGCACAATGCGAAAATGACCGGTCCCCTGCCAGATAGACGGGGAGACGACCATGTGGTCAATCAATTCTTCAATAATGTTGCCCTGATTAAGCGCATCTTCAAACCGGGTGGATGAGGCAGTGCGCAGTGTGGCAGGCTGCATGGCATGGCGGAAGTGATAATCGGGGTAGAGCATGGTGCCGCAGAGCTCGTCGAGGATGTTGTGGATCATAAATTCGTTTTCAAGCGTTTCGGCATAGGGGCCGTCATTCATGTCGCCCATCACCATTACTGGAAGCGGGGCGGCAGAACTGTCGAGCAATTTATCGAGAAAGAGGCGGATGCGCATGACCTCGGCCGAAAGGGTCATGCGGGCATCCAGGGCCTCGGCAACAGCTTTGGGGTCACGCTTGGCCCATTTGGCAGCAGTCAGTTTTGAGATCTTGGACTTCGTATGCACCACCATCAGGTGCAGGGATTTTCCCAGGCCAGGGGTAAAGGTGAGCATGAGCGGCTTGCGTTTCATCGTGTGCAGGTCGCGCTGGTCGGCAGCAATGGCGCCCCAGGGGTAATAGGGGATTTTCTTCCACATGTCGCCCATGCCGGGGAGCGCAGGCGTCCAGGCGCCGACTTTATCGGCAACGGAGCGGTGGACCAGGGAACTGATGGACTGCCAGTCTGAGTTGGAATGATAGACCACATATTCATCGTCCAGGAATCGTTTGACGAAGACTTCCAACTGGGCTTTGAGCGGCGGGGCCTCTTGCAAACCAATGATCTGGGCATTCATCTCGCGAATGACATAGGCCAGGCGGCGCGCCAGAGCGGTTGTATCGGTGATGGCGGGGGCATTGGGGTTGTAGCCCACCCGCCCGCCGGCAAATTTCTTGGGCATGTTGGGGCTCTGCCATTTATTCCACTGACCGCCAAACAGCAGAATCATCCACTCGGTATTGAAGGTGGCAATCTTAATTTGAGGCATGGGAAACCGATCCTTTCTGATCCAGCAGACGCTGTTTTTCATCTGGTGAGAGAAATGCAGTTTGCAAGGCATTGCGCTGGGCCTGGCTGATTTGGGCCGGGCTCAAACCAGCCGCCGGGGCAGCAACTTCATATTCATAGTGTAGATCAATCCCGCTGATTCCGGGATCATCGGTGTTCAAACTGGCAAGAAGGCCGCGTTCCAGAAAGGCACGCAGCGGGTGTGAGGCATAATCGGCCACGGTGGAGGTTTGCACATTGCTGGTCAGGTTGGATTCGATACCGGTGCCAGAGCGCAGCAATTCATCCATCAAGACCGGGTCATCGATGGCGCGAACCGCATGACCTAAGCGGCTGGCGCCCAGGTGATGAACTGCCTGCCAGATGCTCGGCGCACCGGCAGATTCACCGGCATGGATTGTTATCTGCCAACCTGCTGAACGTGCTTGATGAATGTGCTCTACAAATAAATCGCCAGGCCAGTGGGCTTCATCGCCAGCCAGATCCAGGCCAACCAGCCGGGTTTTAAATTGCAGCAAGGCACTCAATTCCTGCCAGGCAATCTGAGGGCCGTAGGTGCGGCTGAGAATGCCAATGAGGCCGACGCTGATGTCAAAATCACGCCGGGCTGCGGTAACGCCATCAATCACAGCTTCGACCACACCGGCCGGGTCCAGTTGATTGGCTTCGGCCATGAACCAGGGACTAAAGCGCAGTTCAATGTGATCGATACCTTCATGGGCGGCATCTGCCACGTTCTCCCAGGCTACCTGCCGGACCGCATCATAATTCACCAGGATTTTGGTGAACCACTCAAACTTTTCCAGAAAAGCCAGGACGCCTGGTTTTTGCCCGGTGACCTGGACGTAGGGGCGCAATCCTTCCAGATCGCGAGCGGGAAGGGGCAGATTATATTTCAAGCCTAAATCGAGGATTGTCTCAAGCCGCACTGCACCATCCAGGTGGCGGTGTAATTCAACGAGGGGATAATGCGGGTCAATGGGCATAAAGTCTCCTGCTGGCTCAGAGATTACACGGGGTTTATTGCTGGGGGTACATATCAGGCGTGCATTCGCCAGACAAGGACAGCGGTAATGTAATGGTCAGTGTACATTGATCGTTGCCTTTTAGAAGGGTTTCGACATGCTCGATCTTGACTGGCTGACCAAGGACACCTTCCCATAATCGGCGGTACCAGCCAGCTCCACAGAAGCAGAAGGTTGGGGAAAGACGGGCTGTAATTTCCTCGAGATAGGGATGCACAAACGAGCAGTGGCAATAGGCTTTGCGGCGTTCAGCCGGAGTGGTAGCGTTTTCGTAGCCTTCCGGGTTGTAGGGATTTTTTCGCATGTAAAGGACGTTGCCGCGGCGGATGGGCTTTTCGTACCAAAATTCATCCAGATACATTTCTCGCAGAACATCATCAAACTCGCCGTGTTCGTAAATCTCACGCAGATGGTCAATTCGTTCCTGGGGGAAGACATGCGCGCAATGAGATACCACCTGACATTTCTGCTCATCATCTATGGGCAGGGCATCAAGGCGCTCTATGGCGCCCTGGATCCAATCTACATATTCAGTAAAAGAAGAGGATGGATTAATTGTGTCCATCCCGGACATGATCATTTGCCGCGCTTCTGATCCCAGGACTCTTTCGGCGCCTTCAGCCAGCAAGCGCTCCCATTCATGAAGGACGACCTGCACTTCGGTTTCGTTGTGATCCGGGTTGGACTCGTCCAGAACATTGTAGATTTCTCGACGGAACAGGGAGGTTGTGAAGGCGTGCGTGTCGAGATACGCATAAATCTTCAGCACAGTTTCCCGGATGGTCTGGTGTGAGCCGGTATGTATCATCGTCAGGACGGGGGCGGCTTCCAACAAACGCGTATGAATGTTGTTGGTTTCCACGGGCTGTGTCACGGGAAATGCCGCTTCGATGATTAAGCCGGTTTTGGTTGCGCCACCGTGAATAATCACCAAGGGGGCGCCAGAAATTACGTTTTGACAGGCTGATCGAAGGATGTTCAGTAACCCGGGAATCTCATCACGGGATTGGATGTGGGCATTGATGTAGGCAATCTGAACAGGTTCGAGGTTTTTGTACAGAATGGGGTGTGTTTGCATCTGCATTTTCTCCCAGAAATAATTGCCACCGTTCTAGAATAGCAGAAAACGGGCGATAAAACATCCCCCAATTTTGGCTAAAAATTGATGACGATTATGCGCCAGCCATCGCATGATACTGTGCCTGCAATTCAGGAATATCATGAGCAAACATGTATTCGGCAAACTCCAGATAGTCAAAGTCTAAAACTGTGGGCACCAAGCCGACCTGCTGCATCCCATGCTGGGCCAGGCCCCAGAAACCTGTGAAGAGCATCAACATGAACTTCATGCCCAGGAGGCGTTGGCGTTGAAAATCAGTTGGAGTGCCAAAATAAGAACCGAGCATCACTTCTTCCAGATCATGCGGGATGGGGCCTTCGCTATCGTGAGTATAGACAACAGTAGCAAGGTCATAGTAAACATCCCCCAGGCCCGAAAATTCCCAATCCAAAACTTTGATGGTGTGCGCTGATTCGATATACAGGTAATTGACGCAAACCAGATCATTATGACAAAAATGCTGCCAATCCGAAGAATCCATTTGTTGATCGTTTTCAATCGCGTGCATTGTTTCAAAAAATGCATCCAGACCGGAAGGCGGCGGCACGTTGTATTTCTGAGCGGTGTGCCAGAAAGAATTTACCCGTTGAAAGGGTGAAAAAGCAGCCCCATTGGTGGGCAAAGCATGAATCCGCTTAACCGTCTCGGTCAACAGGCTAACATTTTCTGGGGTCCGGTACTCATCAGGACCCCAATGGCGTCCCTCCACCCAGTGGGTGACCAGATGACCTTCAGGCAGCAGAAAAGCCACCACTTCCGGGCTAAGGTTAGCAGCCGCTGCGGACTGCAAAGCAGCCAGTTCATTCTGGCGGTTAATCCCCAGATGTTGGGTGTTGGGGCCGCTGATACGCAATACGAACTGCTCTCCGGCGGCTGTGATGCGGTAATTAGCATTTGTCAGTCCGGCAATACGTTCCACCTGTAAATTCTGAATATCTCGCCAGGCTGGAATCCGGGCAATGATCTGTTGAACTGATTCGGGATCGCCGGTGGATGTCATTGAAAGATCCTTACATAACCGGTTTAAGGCCCACTGCCACCAAAATGGTGGCGCTGTGAAAGCCAATCTGGTGAATACGCTGACGTAACACCTCACCGCGGGACTGCAGGTCTGGGTGCCCGGAAGCGCGCTGGATGTAGCGGTCGATCACGGCTTCAAGCTCGGCCGCGATTTCAGGAGATTTGGGGTCTTCGGTGGTATCCGAAAAGTCAAACAGGGAGACCTCTTCCAGTTTTTGAGTGGCGAGCAGATCAATCAGTTCCTGTCGGGAGTAGGTTTCAAAGTGGGTATGGTCGCCCACGGCTTGATCTACAGCAGCCCACCAGTGATGCAGTTGAACATGGGTGAGCTGGGTTTCGGTTTGCCCATCGCGATACATTTCAGCCAGGATAAAACACCCGCCAGGGCGCAAAACCCGATTCATCTGCTGCAAGATGCGTATGGGGGTTTCAAAGTGGTGGAGTGAGTTGGAGATGCAGACAGTATCAAACGAGGCGGGGGCAAATTCCAGGTTATGGGCATCCATCTGGATGAAATGGATGGCGGGATGGTCTTTGAAGGCTGCGGCAAAGGCATCGGCGGTGCGCGGACTGGCATCTACACCTATTATTTCGGTGTAGTCGCGCAAACCCGCTAAAAGGAAATGGATAAAACCGCCGCTGCCTGTGGCTACATCCAGCATACGCCCGCCGGATATACGACCGAGAATATCTTTGGGGTCTGGCATAGATCTTAGAAAGCCTGCTCGGTAGGACGCACCAGGACTTCGTTGATGGCCGAACGCCAGGCACGGGTGACGATGAAGAGAATGATCTCGGCGATGTCTTCTGACTCGAGTGGGGTGATATCGGCAAAGGGCTTCATGGTCTGGGCACGGGTCTCAGGATTCATGTGGCTGTCCAGTTCAGTCTTGACCACACCGGGCTCCACCACCGAGACGCGGACATGCCGCCCAGTGACTTCCTGACGCAAGGATTCGGTAAAGGCGACCACACCGAATTTGGTGGCGTTATAAACCCCGGCACCAATGCGGGCCCGGCGCCCGGCTACCGAACTGATATTGACAATGTCGGCAACCTGGCGGGGTGAATCGGCAGCAGCCTTGAGCAGGTGCGGCAGGGCCGCGTGTGATACATAGAGCAGGGCATTCAGGTTGATGCCAATCATGCGCTCCCATTCTTCCACCGGGGCATTTTCAATATTGCCCAGCAGCATGAGGCCGGCGTTGTTGACCAGAGTATCCAACCGCCCCAACTGCTGTATGGTTTGTTCCACGGCGGCGGTGGCGGCCTTCTGCTGGGAAATATCGGCGGCAATGACGATGGCGGTGCCACCCAGGGCGTTAATTTCAGCCGCCAGCTTTTCCAGGCGGTCTTTACGGCGGGCAACCAGGGCGACGGCAGCGCCTTCTGCCGCCAATTGACGCGCGGTGGCTTCGCCAATGCCGCTGCTGGCACCTGTGACAAGGGCAACAGTTCCATTGAGGTGATGTGACATATTTTTCCTTCCTTGAATCGGGGGCAGATTCAGTATAGCATAACCCAATCTATCTAAAATGGGTGTTTCAAATTATAAGCCTATGCTTTGGGTAATTGATCGTGGTCGGGCAACAGGTCTTCCATATTACGGATGTTTGGATTCAGATACCCCGAAAGCATGGTGAAAATCGTCAAAAAGCCAAATATGATCATTATCAGCGCCATGCCGGAACCCGGGTCCGTGCCCACCATCCAGCCAAACAGGCCCGCCAGCCAGCCCGGGGACTGCATGGCAGGCTCCATCACATAATCTGCCAGCAGACCGCCCAGGATCGGGGTAAACGTGTCCGGGAACCAGGTGAGCATGCGACGGGCCGAA
This sequence comes from Longilinea sp., assembly GCA_017996955.1. Taxonomy (GTDB): domain Bacteria; phylum Chloroflexota; class Anaerolineae; order Anaerolineales; family Anaerolineaceae; genus JAGOFZ01. The sequence continues at coordinate 2,075 of JAGOFZ010000025.1, read as the reverse complement.
AAGACTCGGCCCTGCACGTCTGGAGCAACCTTGGCTTGAAGGATGGCCTGGCTGGTGGCAACGCCAATGTTTGAACCAATCCCGGCAACAAGGATGGCGGGAACCCAGACCCCCAGGCCGCGCCCCAAACCGAAGATGATGTTGCCAAACAGGCAGTAAAAAATCCAACCAAGCAAAGCGCCATGAATCCGGCGCCGAGGACCGCCCCACGCGCTCATCAACAGAGAGCCGACCGTCCAGGAAATCGCCCCCGCAGTTTGAGCGGCACCCAGAATCAGGCTGTTGTTGTCTGTGCGCAACAGAACCATTGGCATATGAACGCTGTTTGGAAATCCGAGAAAAAGGTTGGCAAAAAACAGCAGGATGACGTAACCCAACAAACTGGGCCGGGCAAAGATATATTTGAAGCCAAAAGTGGCCTCATGCCAGAGACCGCCTTTTCCGGCTTGACCGTCAACAGTACGGGTTGGCGGCGGGACATGCACCAGCATCAAGGCACCAATTGCCAGTAAAAACGTAGCAATATCAATCAGCAGGATGCCATTCAGTTTAATGACAGGCAGTAAGGCTCCAGCCAGGAGCGGAGCCACTACTGCCGGGCCCGCCTGCACCAAAGACATCAGGCCATTGGCCCGCCCATACTGCTCTTTGGGAACCATGGTCGTGATTGCTGCAGAATATGCCGGCCACTGAAAGGCGTTTCCGAGCCCAATCAGGGCATTGACCACATAAAAATGCCAGACCTGCAAGCTGTCTGTGGTGAGCAGAATCAAAATCGCGATAGTTCCCAGGCCGGCAGCCAGATCACTGACCATCATCATCAACTTGCGGTTGTAGCGGTCGACCATCACCCCGGCCAGCGGGATAATCAACAAATATGGCAGCGTGAAGGCGGTTTGCATGATACCCAGCGAAGTGGCGCTGCTGGTTTGCTGGAATACCCAGATAGACAAAGCAAAACCCGTCATGCTGGAAGCCAGGATTGAGACGGCCTGCCCCGCTAAAACAATCGTCAGGCCAATCATCCCGGATGGTCGGTTTGAGGGATTAAGGGCAGGCGCCATGTTACATCGCTTTGCGGAACCAGGTATCAACGCTGAAAGTCTGGTATCCGAGGCTCTGGTAGAGTTTGAACGCCGCGCTTTCGTTTTCAGCATCTACGCCCAATTCTGCTTCTGCCATGCCCTGGGCTTGTAAGACCTGTAAACTACGCGCAATCAGAGCGCTGGCCAATCCTCGCTGGCGCCAGGGTGGACGAACATAGATATGCTCTGTGTAGCCGCGCTTTCTTTGAAGCGCTTCGTTCTCCTGGGGGTCAATTCGGGTTAGCACCATCCCCGCCAGTTGATCGCCTACCCAGGCCACCTGCCATAAATGGGGTGTATGGGAGGCGTCTTCAAGCCAGGCCGGATATTTCTCTTCCAGCCAATCTTCAGCAACATTTTCAAAAAGGCCGGCATTCATTTCTCGCTGGGCTTCCCAAATACAATGCATGTGTTGTGATTCAACGGAGCGAATATCAAAGTCTGCAGGAAGCGGAATATGGGGAACTTCGTTCAGTTGATACAACATGTTGTTAAAGCGACGCACAGCCTGGTAGCCAGCATTTTCAAGGACAGACATCCAATCTACTTGATTATCAGAAGCCCAGGCCTGGAAAAAGCGCTGCGGTACCGCAGGGTGTCTGGCAGCGATTTGCCGCAAGAGATTTTCATTTTGCGCCACCATGAGCGGCCAATAGTGCGACGCGCGGTATTCCTGGCGCAAAAAGCTGACCTGATAATATAAACAATTATCTGGATGGCTGGAATACCAGCCCAGACGACTGTAGCCAACCGCCATATCCGGTGAATTGGGCAGGGATGCAATTACAACACCTTCGGTTGGGGTCAAACCATCCATATGGGCGAAGGCATAAGCAATGTCCTCCTGCGTGATCATTACATAATCATTGTCTGCCTGGCGGCTGTTGAGGTTAATCTCAAGCAGCAGCGGATAATCGTTTTCGTTCTCAAAGGTACGGAAATGTAGAGCTGACATTTTGCGCTCAATTCGTTTGTGGGGATAACCCTCAT
>JAGOFZ010000239.1 GCA_017996955.1 Longilinea sp. | reverse complement strand
GGGGGCATTGCGCCCATGGCAATCAAGCCGCGGCGGGCGGTGACGTGCTCGGGATCAATGCGCAAGACTTCTTTGAGACAGTAGATGCGCTCTTTCGGCGTTTCAACCACCGAGCTGAGGTACAGCCAGTAATCCGGGTTGTTTTGATCTGATTTCAGCAGCCGGGTGAATAGATCGCGGGCGCGGGCTTTTTCGCCTTTTTCAATGGCGGCCATGGCCTCTTGAAACATGGTCTCTTCAGAGCTCATGCTATCAGTTTAACACAGGCTTCAAATCAAGGCAAGCGGATGAAGGCGACCAGCCGCGCCGAATGATATAATCGACGCGGATGTTACAGATTCTCGATGCGGGATTTTTGACCAGCGTGCAAGACCTGGGACGCACCGGGCACCAACAGTATGGGGTGCCCACCGGCGGACCGATGGATGCATTTGCGCTGCGAGCCGCCAATGCTCTGACCGGCAACCCACCCGAGGCCGCGGTTTTGGAAATTGGGCTGGCTGGAATGCGGCTGCGGGCGGAGAGTGACCTGATCATTGCCGTGACCGGTGCGGGGTTTGAGGCGCGGATACAGGGGCGGCGGATCCCGCTGTGGATGTCGGCCCGACTGGATGCCGGGCAAACGCTGACACTGACGCCCGTACCGGGTGGCTGCTGGGGTTATGTGGCCGTCTCTGGCGGGGTGGATACGCCACCCGTGCTGGGCAGCCGCGCCACGGCATTGAATGCCGGACTGGGTGGGTTGGAGGGCCGCACCCTGCGCAGCGGCGACCGGTTGGCCTGCGGCCCAGCGCAGACCGGGACCCATGCCGGGCTGTGGCTGCCGCCAGAATATCGCCCGCCCTACCGCACCCGCCCCACGCTGGAGGCCATCCCCGGGCCGCAGTACAATGACTTCACACTGGAGGGACAGGCCGCGCTGTTATTTGGCGAATTTGCCGTACGGCCCGATTCGGATCGGATGGGCTATCGGCTGGAAGGCCCGGCCGTCACCCACCGCGGGCAGGCCGAACTGTTGTCTGAAGGGCTGGTGATGGGGGCGATTCAGGTGCCGGCCAGCGGTCAGCCGCTGGTGATGATGAGCGAACGCCCGACAACGGGCGGCTACCCTAAAATTGCGGTGATTGCCACGGCAGATTTGCCGCTGCTGGCACAGTCGCCGCCGGGAATCGGGGTGGTGCGCTTCCGACTGACTGAGCCCGAAGCCGCCCAGGCCCGCTGGCGCGCCCTGCTGGACGGGCTGGCTCGCGGGGTTACTGAAATGGATGACGTACTGACGCCAATTTAGACCTTGAAGGAGCGTATCTGATGGACATCAACTGTGATATGGGCGAATCATTTGGCCGCTACACGCTGGGGCAAGACGCGCAAATAATGCCACTGGTGACCTCGGTCAGTATTGCCTGCGGCTTCCATGCGGGTGATCCGCTGGTGATGCAGGGAACGGTGCGGCTGGCAGTTGAACAGGCTAAAGCCATCGGTGCGCATCCGGGCTACCCGGACCTGCAGGGTTTTGGACGGCGCGAGATGATGCTGGCGCCTGCTGAGGTTGAGGCGCTGGTGCTGTATCAGATCGGGGCGCTGGCGGGGATGCTGCAGGCCGAGGGCGGCGAACTGCGGCACGTTAAACCGCATGGGGCGCTGTATAACCAGGCAGCTAAAGACCCGGCGCTGGCGGCGGCCATTGCCCGCGCGGTGCGGCGGTTTGACCGTGAACTGATTCTGGTGGGGCTGGCAGGCTCGGCACTGATTGAGGCCGGGGTGGAAGCCGGGCTGCGCACCGCGGCCGAGGGCTTCCCGGAGCGGGGCTACAACCCGGATGGCACCCTGATTCGGCGGGGGCAGCCCGGCGCGCAAATTGAATCACCCAAAGCCGCCGGTGAACAGGCAGTGCGCCTGGCAACGGCGGGCATTCAGTTTCTGAGCGGGGGCGAAATGCATCAGGTGAGCGTGGACACGCTGTGCATCCATGGCGACGCGCCCCAGGCCTTGCAAATAGCACGGGCGGTCAACGCGGCGCTGTCCAGCGCGGGCGTGGTCATCGCTGGCCTGGGATCGGAGTGCTAAGCTGAGGCCGCGGCCGCCGCTGCGGCAGAATCGTTGTGGAGCATGATGGCAATGTAGAAACCGAACATCAGCATGGGGGCGAGTTCGGGCAGGGAAGCCGCGCCCGGCAGAATCTCTACTTCGGCGGAGGTATGCAGGAAGCCGCCGTAGTTGAAGCGCAGCACGGGTTCTTCGGCGCTGTTACAAATCTCATATTTGGTCATCCAGAAGTTATTGGAGATCTTGTAGCTGCGCCCGCCCACAAACTCCAGTGTGCCGCCGTTGGCCCAGGTGTTATTGGTGAAAATGGCCAGATCGGTTTCAGAGCCGCAGACGCGAATGCTGGCGCGGTTCTGCCAGAAACCGATGCGTTTGAAGGTCCAGCAGCCATCGGCGCTTTCAGCCGTGGCAAAGGTACCCCAGGAACTGCGGAAGTTGAGGGTAGCGGCGACGGTTTCGCCGGTAAGCAGTTCATACTGCATTCGCATCATGCTGGGCTGGGTCCATTTGAGCGGAATGCCAACCAGGTGAGATAGTTTGAGCATTTTTTCAATCCTTTGGCAAACAAAAAGGGTTGCGTCATTTCAGTATAACATGATTTTTGAGGCGGGCAGGGCGGCAGCACGAGAAGCGCAAAATCAGATTTTGACTACTTGACAAAATAGAATTTATGTTCTATTATAGGAACAGAATAAGTGTTCTATTGTTTATAAAGGAGTCTCCCCATGGAATTCTCACCCACCCGTTCTGCTTCTGATTTCCTGACTGGCGCTCTCCGCCGCTTTCGCCCCGGCTTGCTCTTCGGCGTGCTGATCCTCTCGGCCCTCCTCGCCTTTGAGCTGTTCAACTATTCCACCACCGATTACGCCCTCCGCG
>JAGOFZ010000238.1 GCA_017996955.1 Longilinea sp. | reverse complement strand
CTGGGCAAGGCCCCCAAGACCGATTACGGTTGGGCGCCTGTTCCGGGTACGGTTGGCAGCTTCCAGTTCCTCTCTGACAGCTTTGTGCTGGCTGTGGGCGCCCCGCATCGCGATGCCGCGATTGCCTGGCTGCGCGTTGCTGGCTCCAAAGAAGGTCAGGATGCGTTCAACCCCGTCAAGGGCTCCATCCCCGCCCGCAACGATGCGGACCGCAGCCTGTATGGCGAATACCTGCTCTCTGCCATGGATGACTGGAAAGCCAACGTCATCACCGGCAGCCTGACGCACGGTGTGGTGGCCAACGATGCGTGGAAATCCGAAATCGATACGGCTCTGGGCCTGTTCCTGAGCTCGAAAGATGGCGCGGCCTTCCAGACGGCTCTGGTCGCGGCCTGCATGGCCTCTGGCCCCTGCAAGTAAATCTGACGTTTGACACCATTGGGGCGGGGTCACACCCGCCCCAAATGGATTTACGGGAGGCAGTTTATGCGCCGAAAATTTGACAAAGACCGATTGATTGGCTTCCTGCTGGTCCTACCATCTATTGTGGCGGTGGCCATCTTTATTTACGGCTTCATCGGCTGGTCGGCGAAGGTTTCGCTGAGTCAGTGGAAGGGGTTGATGCCCAATTACACCTGGGCCAAGCCACTGCTCAGTAACTATCTTGAACTGTTTAAAGACCCGCGCTTCCAGGTCGATGTTCGCAACACAGCCCTCTTTACGGTACTCTTTGTCGCTGGCGCATTGCTGTTGGGTTTGTTCCTGGCCATTTTGCTGGACCAGGATCTCAAAGGCGAGTCCATCTTCCGAACCGTTTTTCTGTTCCCGATGGCGATTTCTTATATCGTGACTGGGGTGGTCTGGCGATGGTTGATGAACCCGGCCCAGGGAACCCGGATGAGCGGGTTCAACCTGCTGTTTGACAAGCTGGGGCTTGATTTTTTAATCAACAATTGGTACACGACACCCGGTTGGGGCATAGCATTTATTGCGATTCCAGCCATCTGGCAGATGTCTGGATATGTGATGGCGCTGTATTTGAGCGGTTTGCGCTCGATTCCACAGGAGCTGCGCGAGGCCGCCCGGGTGGATGGCGCCAACGAATGGCAGATCTACCGGCACATCATTCTGCCGCTGGTGCAGCCGATTACCTTCAGCGCGATGATTATTCTGGGGCATATTTCGCTGAAGGTGTTTGATTTGATTATTGCCGTTGCCGGCAAACAACTGCAGCTGGATGTACCTGCTGTGTATATGTGGCAAACCACGTTTGATGGCGGCTTCTACAGCCGAGGGGCGGCGATCAGTATTTTGCTGTTAATCAGTGTGGCGGTACTGGTCATTCCTTACCTGCGTTACAGCCTGAAAACGGAGGAGAGCTTATGAAACGCTCACGCACTCGCCTGCTGCTGTATATCCCGCTTGTAGCAATGTTCATATTCTATCTCGTTCCGCTCTATGTGATGCTGACCACTGGCTTCAAGAGCTTTGAAGAGATTGACTTGCAAACCATGTGGAGCCTGCCGCAGAACGGCTTACACTTTGATAATTTCATTGAGGCTTTTACCAAGCTGGCGCCGTACTTCAAAAACAGCATCTTGATGGTGGTGCCGGCGGCCTTGATATCATCGGTGCTGGGATCGCTGAATGGATATGTGCTGTCGAAGTGGAAGTTTAAGGGCGCGGATGTGATCTTCCCGCTGATTCTGTTCGGGATGTTCATTCCGTATCAAAGCATTTTGATTCCACTGGTGCAGTTTATGAAGGAAATCAACCTGTACGGCGGTGTGAGCGGTCTGATTCTGGCCCATGTGATTTATGGCATCCCGATCACAACGCTGACTTTCCGGAATTACTATGCCACCATCCCCAAGGAACTGCTGGAAGCAGCACGCATAGACGGGGCGGACATTATGGGGATTTTCTTCAAGATTATGCTGCCGATCTCGCTGCCATCATTTGTGGTGGTGCTGATCTGGCAGTTCACCTCGGCGTGGAACGATTTTATCTTTGCCGTTGTGCTGACCGGCTCGCAAAGCTGGCCGGTGACCGTGGCATTGAACAACATGGCTGGCAGCCAGATTATCTCGTGGAATGTGCAGATGGCGGGCTCGTTCCTGGCGGCGCTGCCCACCCTGTTGATTTACATCTTCCTGGGCAATTACTTCCTGCGCGGGCTGATGGCCGGCGCGCTCAAGGGATAACTTCGGCGACTTCCCTCCTCAGAAAGCGGCGAGCAGTGCTCGCCGCTTTTGGGTTCTTGACAGCAGGGTTGAGAGTCGGTATACTAAATTCAGTCGGTCAACCGACCGACATATTCCCCCGCACAACACAACTCAGACAGGAAGCGTATGGCAGCAAGACGCAGTTCGTCAAAGGAAATGTCTAATAAGGAACATATCTTAAACGCGGCCAGTGCGCTGTTCACAGAACAGGGTGTGGAACAAACCAGCCTGCGAGAGATTGCCGCCCGCGCCGGGATCAGCACCGGGACGTTGTTTTATTACTATGCAACCAAGAGCGAACTGATTTTTGACATTACAGACCGGCACTTCGACCGGATCACCGCGCAGCTGCTTGGCTGGGTGCGGCAGGCGCATCAGAGCATGACACCGGCGGAAATTTTGGGCGTGGTATTCCAGACAATTGTGAAGGATGAACTGCGCGGACGGCTGCATCACTACCTGATTGAGCAGGCGCTGACCAGCAATGGCGTAATCCGTGAGCGGTTCATACAAAAGTATCGGGAGTGGCGCGAGATGCTGCAAGAGGGTCTGGCGCAGGTGGAAATTCCTGAGCAGGACCGCGAGCTGGTGGCGCAGATCATCCTGGCAACGCTGGATGGATTTGTGATTCAGTCTGTCTTGGGAATTGCGGATATTCCCTTAAATTCGATTGCTGCCTATCTGGCAGCCCACTGTAAGGAGG
>JAGOFZ010000237.1 GCA_017996955.1 Longilinea sp. | reverse complement strand
GATAACGTATTTGCCGGGCCATTTACTCATTGCTCCACCTCTGGCGGGAAGAGATAATTTCACACAGATAACATCATTATTATACCATTCATTTGTTTAAGGCAATTCCAGCCCTGTCATTAATCTCCGCCTCGTCCATTCCCCCGTGCGGTATAATACCGCTCAGTCTTACCCGTGATGATCTCAGGAGGTCCCCACATGTCAAACGCCCAGACCCGGCTCACACCCTGGCAGCGGTTTCGCAAAGAGCTGGCTGCCGAAAAGTTATCCTGGCGAACCGTTCAAGATTACGGCCTGATCCTGATTGGTGCGCTGGTGCAGGCGCTTGCCATGCGCCTGTTTTTAATCCCAGCCCAACTGGTCAGCGGCGGCATCAGCGGTGCCGCCCAAATTATCAATCACTTTGTCACCTGGCCCATCGGTTTGATGGTCTTCATCGGCAACGTGCCCATGTTTATCCTGGGGTGGCGCTACCTGGGTGGAGCGCGCTTCGCCCTGCGCACCGCTCTGTCCGTCACTGCCTTTGCAATTTTTACCGATCTCCTGGTTATCTTCATCCCGGCCCAGGGCGTCACGGATGATCTCTTTCTGGATTGCCTGTATGGCGGTCTGCTCTTGGGGGTGGGGTTGGGCATTGTCTATCGCGGCCGCGGCACCAGCGGCGGGTCAGATATCCTCGGGCGCATTCTCAATCACCGCCTCGGCATTTCCATTTCACAGGCCTATCTGATTACCGATACCATCGTTGTTTTGGCGGGCGGCTTTGCCTTTGACTGGGAGAAAGCCCTCTATGGCATGATCGTCATTTATGTCAGCGGTCTGGCTGCCGAAATGATCTCTGAAGGCTCCGCCATCTTCCGCACAGCCATTGTCATTACCGACAACCCCCGCGCTGTTTCTCAACGCATCATGGAATCGCTTGAACGTGGCGTCACGCTGCTTTCTGGCACAGGCGCCTACACCGGAACAGAGCGCGAAGTCCTGTACTGCGTGATTACCCGTTCAGAAGTTAATCAAATGAAGGAACTCGTCCGGGAAGTGGATGCCAATGCCTTCATCGTCATCGGCCAGGCACACGAGGTATTGGGCGAGGGCTTCCGTTCCCTCATCCGTGTCGAGTGAGCCTAAAACGGCAGTTGGATGGCTCCGGTTTGCACCAGCATCGCAGCGGAAAGGCCAATCTGCCCCAGATGATACGTCAGCATAACCCAGAATCGCCCGTGGGGCAGCCGCTGCACAAAGCGGTCATAGCCCAACAGCGAGTCTGATAGCACAAATAACCCTCCGCCCAAAACAGCCAGAACCGCCGCCTTATCCGGCCACTCAGGGCGCAGCAGTGTGAACAATGCCGACAACATCATCAGGCTGATGATGCTCCCGTAAATGATGACTGCCATGCGCAGCTTTCGACCCGCGGCTCGCCGCAGCAGCCCGCGCCGGATAGTTCGGACAACAAAAAAGCCGCCCGTTCCCACCACAACAATCAACAGCCCGTTGATCCATTCAAATGGCGGCGGGGTTGGATTAAAGCTGACAATATAAAAGACATGCCCCAGCAAAAAAGCTGCCAGCCCTTCCATAAACAGACTGTTTGATAGCAGTAAAACATCGCCCAGCAGCGAAAAAATCAACCCGATCCCGAACCAGAAGAGCGGTCCTTCGCCTTTTCCCAGGCTCCAAAACCAGATGGTCAGCGCCAGCAGCGCTGCCGGTTTGACAACCCGGTTCAGCATCGTCCGCTCGCGCCAGGCAGCATACCACTCGACAATCATGATTCCAAAAGATGCGTATAGCCAGACCATAGAAAACCCCTAACCCTCGTTATCGCGCTGATAACCAAACCGGGCCAGCGCATTGGGGTCGTCCCGCCAGTTTTTACTGACCTTGATGTGCAGATCCAGGTACACCTGCCGTCCGCTCATCGCCTCAATCTCCTGCCGGGCAGTCGAGCCAATCTTTTTGAGCATACTGCCGTTCTGCCCAATTAATATCGCCTTTTGCGAGTCGCGTTCAACAAACAGGGTGGCAGCAATGTATGCCAGGGTTTCGCTGCGCTCTTTGTATTCGTCCACTCGCACTGCCACCGCGTGGGGCACTTCATCCCGCAGATGTAATAGCACAGCTTCGCGAATCAGATCTGCTGCAATTTCGCGCTCATACAGGTCGGTGATCTGCTCTGCATCATAAAATGGCGCGCCGTCTGGCAGCAGTTGAATCACGGTTTCCAGCAGCGGCTCCAGTGATTTTGCCCGTGTTGCCGAGACGTTCATCGTGCGTGTCTGGGGCAGCAGCGCCTCAATGGCCCGCTGCCGTGAGAGCAGCTCTTGCTCGGTAACCAGATCAGACTTGTTGAGCAGCGTCAGAATGATGGCCGTGCTCGGCATGGCAGCCAGCCGGGCCGCAATCGCCTTGTCTTCAGGCGTCAGCGGTTCAGTGGCATCTACAATCCATAAAATTACATCGGCATCGCCCAGCGCGTCCACCGCCACCTCGTTCATAAAATCCCCCAGTTTGTGGTGTGCCTGATGCAGCCCCGGAGTATCTACCAGCACCAGTTGCGCTTGCGGCAGGGTCAAAATGCCAAACTGCCGCCGCCGAGTGGTCTGCGGGCGCGGCGAAACCGCTGCCACCTTCTGCTTCAGCAGCGCATTCATTAAAGTAGATTTGCCAACATTGGGCCGGCCAATCAGGGCCACAAAACCAGCTCGATGTGTCGTCGTATCCATAGGTTCTACTCAGGTTTCCAGCGGGCGGGGTCGTGCCCTTCCAGTTTCAAAAGCCAGGCTTTGGTCTTGAGCCCGCTTTTCCCGCCATAACCATGCAGGCTGCCATCCCCGCCAATAACCCGGTGGCAGGGGATGATGATCGGCATGGGGTTGGTTGCCTGAGCGCGGCCCACCGCACGCGGGGCCTTGGGCGCGCCAATGGCGGC
>JAGOFZ010000236.1 GCA_017996955.1 Longilinea sp. | reverse complement strand
GCCACGCCGCAAGACCGCACCAACCCACTGTCATAGTGGATATTATCCGGGTTCCGATTATCGGTCACCCATGATGTCAGGATTGAATCAACCGTGGCTGTAAACCGCCCGGTCAACTGCAAATTTAAGAAATCCAGCACATTCAAAAATTTATAGGTCTGGGCGTAAACTTCGGGATACCGATCCCGAATCAAGAGCATGTGCGCCGCCGGGTCTTTGCCGGTTGCTGAGGGCATCCCGCCGGTCAAACCGATCCACCGCAGCACATGCTGTGCACCCAACCCCGAAAACTTGATAACGCCGCCAAATTGCCGTCTCAGGTTTGCTGCGCCGCGCATATCCATCCACAGCACGCAATTCATCAAGGCCTTGCCAGCGCGGTTCACCGGGATGGTGCCCTCGCCCTGTGTGGAACAACACACCGCCTTGATCCGGCTCGGCGCAGCCAACCCGCGCCCAATCAAGCGTTGGGCAGCTGTGATGAACGCCCCCCACCATTCATCAGGCGATTGCTCTGCTCCGCCATCCGTCGTCAGATAAAGCTGAATGGGCTCAGAGTCCCACCCAATTACCTTGCCATGGATGGTGATCAGCGCCACCTTCATGCCAGAAGTGCCCAGATCGATGGATAGAATGATGGGGGCGTTTGGGTCGCTCAACGTTAATCTCCTGTCTGGAAGCTAGGCGCCTTCAATATTTGAAAATACCGCTTCAAACCGTGCCAGCGCTTCGTCAATCACCTCGTCTGTATCCGCCATGCTGGTGTACATCCGGCTGCCTGCCAGTGTAATCAGTCCATTCGCCAGGTAGGCTGCCCCCATCTCTTCCAGCATGTGCTTGCGCTTCTTCAATTCTTTGCTAAGCCGGATTAGATTGCGCAGGTCCAGCAGCATCACACCAGAAGTTTCCAGATGGCAAATGGATCCCTGGTTGAAGGCCACAAACGGCAGATTATATTTTTTAATCAGCTCCTGCAGACCCGCGGTCAGGCGGTCGCCCGCACGTCCGGCAATCACCGGCGCATTGGTGCGCTCCATTTCCAGCAGCGCATGATACCCCGCCACGCAGGAAATAGGATTAGCCGACAGCGTCCCTCCAATGTAAGCATTCTGCCCCGTTCCGCCGATGCCTGCCGCAAATCGCATGATAACCTCTGCGCGTCCACCCACACCGCCCGCCATCGGGTAGCCGCCCGTCAGGCACTTGCCGAATACGGTCAGGTCTGGTTTCACGCCGAAGTAACCTTGCGCGCCGCCCAGCCCCAGCCGGAAACCCGTCACCACTTCGTCAAAAATAAGCAGCGCCCCAAATTCATCACACAGCTCGCGCACCTTCTGATTGAAATCATAGGGCACCGGGCGGGTGCCGCTTTCGGGCCCAACAGGCTCTACGATGACTGCTGCCGTACCGCCCAACACTCGATTGAGGATCAATTGCCGCTTCAATGCGCCCAGCGCATTGGGGAAAAACTCTTGCGTGTTGGCTGTTGCCCCTCCAGGAATCCCCATGGCCTCCAGCCGCCCTGTTCCCGGGATGTGCAATCCATAGACCATCGAGTCGCTCCAGCCATGGTAGGCCCCGCCAACTTTAATGACCTTTTTCTTCTTCGTAAAAGCCCGCGCTGCTCGAATGGCAGCCATCACCCCTTCGGTGCCCGAGCCCAACATCCGGAACATTTCAATATTGGGCATCAAGCGCTGGATGAGCTGCGCCAGTTTCAACTCGTATTCATGGAACAATCCTGTCACCGGCCCACAGGATTGCAGCATTTCAATGACTTTGGCGCGCACCGGTTCGTAATTGCTACCTAAAATTGTCGGCCCACCGGCTTGCAGAAAATCAATGTACCGGTTTCCGTCCACATCCCATAAATGGGCGCCATCCACCTTTTCAATTGCAATCGGGAAGGGGTAGTTAAATGCCAGATTGTGCTGCACCCCCCCGGGAATTAACTTCTTGGCCTCATCCGTCAAAGCTTTCGAGCGAGCGCACCGGGTCTGAAAATATCCCAGGTATTCTTCCATCTTCTCCCGCCGCACCGGGCGGATGGGCTGGGCCACCAGCGCATTCAACTGGCGGTACACATCCTCCACATCAGGATATTTAGAAATGGCATAGGCTTGATTTTCAGTCATTTTGTCCTCCAGTTTGCTCTTTAGTTTGGGGTTCATTCGCCGCCAGTTTGGGTATTACCGCTCTCCACCCGCTTTTGATCTTTGCGCAGCTTGGCAAACGCCAGCTCACGTATCGGCAGAGGGATTTTGCTCACTTTCTTCTCCGAAAGCACCGCCAGCAGGTAAGCCAACGCACACTTCTCCAGCACTTCCACATTATGCATCGCGCGCTCCAGGTCGTGCCCAAACAGCAGCGCCCCATGATTGGCCATGATGTATGCATTATTGTGATTGCTCACATGCCGCGCCACCGTATTTTTCAACATCCCCGTTCCCGATGGAGCATAAGGGATTATATCCACCGAGCGACCCAAAAAGCGCACCTGTTCGTCAAACAATGCCGGAATGGGCATGTTGAGGATTGCCAGCGTGCTGGGGTACACCTGATGCGTGTGAATAATGGCATTCACATCGCCGCGGGCCTGGTAAATGGCGCCGTGCATTCCGCTCTCAACCGATGGCTTGCGTTCCCCGGCTAAGGGCTGCAAGTCAAAGTCCAATACGCAGATGTCTTCAGGAACCATTTTCATGTAGTCATAATTGGAAGGGGTGATTGCAAAAGCCTTCTGCCCTGCAATTCTCACCGATAAGTTGCCCCCCGTGGCGCTCAAGAAACCTTTATGGGTCAGTAGTTGCGCCGCGTTCACAACCTGTATTTTGGCATCCTCAAACATGGTCATGGTAAAAACCTCACTTTGAAATCTTTACATTGTCAAGATTGTAGTATAAAATCTAGACAGCGTCAAGATTTTGCCCGAG
>JAGOFZ010000235.1 GCA_017996955.1 Longilinea sp. | reverse complement strand
CAATTAGCCTGCCGCCTGCCACCGCCGTGGATACTGCAGAATCACTACTGCAGGCTGCCCAGCAGAATCCCGCCCAGGCCGGCCAGCGCACAGCCAATCAACGTCAGCACTGCCGCGCGGGATTTTGGCGCCGGATCCTTGAGGATGTAAATTCCAATCAGGCCGTTGACGATGATGCCCAGTTGCGCAATGGTGAAGCCGCGCCCGGCGCCCAGCTCGCCGACCAGCAGCAGCATGGCGTAGTTGCCAATCCCCCACAACATCCCCGACAGTGCCACTCGGATGTATTCGCCGGACGTATTCAGCCGGATGGGCTGGCGGGTGAGCAGCACCAGCACCGTGCTGGCGGCAAAAATCCCAATGGCCAGCGGGAATGACGCCACCCACTGCGACGCTCCTGCCACTTTGACGGGTACAAAATAACTGCCCCACAGCACCCCCGCCCCCAGTGCGCCCAGCAGCCCCGGCCAAAATGTCCCCGGCGAAAGGCTCTGACGGTCTGCGCCTTTGGCAAAGATAATCATCAAGATGCCCGCAACCAGGATGATGACTGAGACCCCCAGCAGCGCCAGCGTACGCGGCTCAAAGGCAATCAGCTCGCCAAATATCACCGCCCCCAGAATCATGCTGACCGCCACATTCAGCGGCGACCAGATGCCAAAGGCCCGCGCCGTGCCCAGATTTTTAGTGCCGGTAAAGGCCAGATACCCGCTGACCGCCCAGATCACTCCGCCCAAAAACGATAACCAGAAGACCCTCGGCGTCAGCCCGGCCGCGCCCTGGATGAAGAAAACCACAGTCGCCAGCACCAGGTTGGCTGCCGCCACATAAAAAATCCGGATCTGCTGATTTTTGAACGGAATGGTCTGCGCAGGCGAAATCCAGGTGCCCCAGGCCAGAACGGTGACAATTGCATAGAGAATGGCGGGCATACATGCTCCTTTGGTGGCGGAATGGATGCAATTATATCCCCATTGGCGCCCAGACTGGCGCGATAATAAGGTGGCTATCTCTGTTGTCGAAAGGCTGCTCCGATGAAGACTCTGGCTTATTTTGCCCGTCAGTTAGGCAAGCCAACCGGATGGATTGGCAAATGGGTTCTGGGCCCGTTGTGGAATCGCCGAAACCGGGCCTTGAACGACCTCACCCTCGCCGAATTGGAACTGACCCCCACAGACCGGCTGCTGGATATCGGCTTTGGCGGCGGCTACCTGATGGCAACGGCGCGCACAACGGCCCATCCGGCCCTGGTCGCCGGATTGGATGTCTCACCGGCGATGGTGCAAAATGCTCAGAAACGCTGGCGCACCGAAATTGCCGCAGGGCAGGTGGTGGTTCAACTGGGCAGTGCCGAAGCGCTGCCATTCCCAGACGTTCACTTTACCAAAATCTGTTCAGTCAATTCAATTTTTTACTGGCCCGACCCGCAGCAAGGGCTCCGGGAGATCTATCGTGCCCTGCGGCCAGCCGGGCGTGCAGTGCTGACCTTTACCCGCCCGGAATCCATCCGGCGTAAATGGTTCGCCCCTTATGCGGTCAAATCACTGCAGCCCGAAGCCGTTCACGATCTGCTGGCTGATGCTGGCTTCCAACACATCCAAATCGTCTCGGCTGAAGATCAACACCGCCAGTTTGTGTGCTTGATCGCCGTGAAGTGAGATTGCAGTTTTGCACTATAATCAAAACACAATCCGATGAACGGGAGGCTTCAACATGTATCACAAAGCGATTATTGATATTCGACCGCTTGGGTTCCAGTGGGAGACGCGTGACCCATTTTTGTTCTGCGCCCACCATAATGACGCCTACCCGCGCGGCAATGCGCAGTTGGGCCCGGCGGCTTCGCTGGCGGGTCGCAACATTGGTCAGGATTTTACGCTCAAAGATGGCTGGCGCATGTACCATGGTGATGTTGTGCCGGGCTTCCCGGCCCATCCACACCGCGGCTTCGAAACGGTCACCATCGTCCTTACCGGCTTCGTAGATCATTCCGACTCATGGGGCGCTGCCGGGCGCTACGGCAACGGCGATGTGCAGTGGATGACTGCCGGCAGCGGACTGCAGCATGCCGAAATGTTCCCACTGCTTAATCCCGATACCCCCAATCCGCTGGAACTCTTCCAGGTCTGGCTCAACCTGCCCCGGGCGCGCAAGTTTGCCACCCCGCATTACAAAATGCTCTGGGCCGATATGATCCCCCAACTGGCTCTAAAAGATGACCAGGGCAAGGCCATTCAACTGCGTCTGATTGCCGGGCAGTTGGACGGTGTCTCGGCTCCGGCGCCTGCGCCCGATTCCTGGGCGGCTGATACTCAAAACGAGGTCGCCATCTGGCTGGGGCACCTGGAACCTGGCGCCCGTTGGACGCTGCCGCCTGCCAGCGGGCCGGTCAGCCGGATGCTCTACTTCTTCCGGGGTGCCGAGCTTTCTGTCGCCGGGGCGGGCGTGCCCGCCTATCACCTGGTAGATCTGAATGCCGATCAGGCCGTGCTGCTCGAAAACGGCTCCGACGATGGGCATTTTCTTTTGCTGCAAGGCAGCCCAATTGATGAACCCGTGGCGCAGTACGGCCCGTTTGTGATGAATACCCGTGAGGAAATCCAGCAGGCTATCTATGATTACCGCCGCACCCAGTTTGGCGGCTGGCCCTGGGATCGCCATGACAACGTCCACGCCCGCGAGTTGGGGCGCTTTGCCCGCTACGCCGACGGGCGCTCCGAAACCCGTGATTGAACCACGGCTAAACCCGTAGAAAGCCCCCGGCAAAAATGCCCTCATTCCCACCATTGGTTTTTGAATCTTACGGCCCGGCAGAGGCTCCCACCATCGTATTTCTGCATGGAGGCGGTGCCGGAGCCTGGATGTGGCAGCCGGTGATCCAGCACCTGCCCGATTATCACTGCCTGACCTTTGACCAGCCCGAACATGGCCGCAACCG
>JAGOFZ010000024.1:11147-13584 GCA_017996955.1 Longilinea sp. | reverse complement strand
AATTGCCAACAAAATTCATCAGGCCTCGATGCTCCCACCTCAATTGCAAGCCAAATCCCTATCTGCGTTGGAGGAACTGCCGGAGGGTAATCGCTTATGCCATGGCGATTTTCATCCCGGAAACATATTGATCACACCAAAGGGGTACCGAATTATTGATTGGATTGACGCCTCATGCGGCAACCCACTCGCCGATGTAGCCCGCACCAGCATTTTAGCCTTGGGCGCTGCCGAAACGCCCCAGGTCAAGGGTGCCTTGCCAAAAGCCTGGATACGGTTATTCCATCATGCCTATATCAGCCGTTACTTCCAGATTTATCCCGGCGGGCGTGACGAATATTTGCGTTGGCTGCCTGTTGTTGCCGCTGCTCGCCTCAGTGAAGATATTATTGAATTGCAACCCTGGCTAATTGCTCAGGTTGCGTCTCGTTATGATGAAAGGTAAAAAATGAACCATCGCCCCCGTATTCAATCGCTTGCCTTGATCTTCCTGCTCTTGTTATTTCTATCTGCGTGCAGCCTATCTGAGCCAACGGCCCAACCTCCCACACCAACCCGTGAGGCCTCCGATCTCCCCCCCGCCGTCGATTCGCCCGGTTCTGCCAGCCTTGGTGATTCATTGTATGCTGGCTTTGGCAACGGCGGGTATGATGTCCAGCATTACACCCTCAACCTCACCGTCACAGATGTTGAATCTGGCGAAATGGAAGGCGTTGTTACGATTGATGCCCGGGCTGCCCAGGATCTGGACGCCTTCAACCTGGACTTTATCGGTTACGAAATCAGCGCTGTCACCGTCAATTCAAACCCGGCTGACTTCACTCGCGCAGACCAGGAACTGACCATCATCCCTGCCCAACCGATTTCTTCCGGCGCTGCTTTTACAGTTGGCATCTCCTACTCGGGCACTCCCGAGCGGCTCGAGTCTCAGGCCGCGGTTGGCCGGGTCGGGTGGATCCCCCTTGACGATGGCAGCCTGGTGCTCAGCGAACCCGATGGCGCCGCGACTTACTATCCGGTCAACGACCATCCGCTTGATAAGGCAGCTTACACCTTCCAAATCACTGTGCCATCGGATTATGAAGTTGTTGCCAATGGCGTCCTGTCTGATACATCAGACAATGTGGACTCAGTGACTTATGTCTGGCAAGCCACCGATCCCATGGCAAGTTACCTGACAACTGTCAATATCGGCGACTATGACCTTGAGACCGACCAATCCGATTCCGGTGTTCCCATTCGCAACTACTTCGCCGCCACCCTGGATGATGACGCCCGCGAACCCTTTGCCCGGCAGGCCGAGATGATCGACTATTTCAGCAATGTCTTTGGCCCCTACCCGTTTGAGGTCTATGGCTCCATCGTCATTGACGCCGAGGTCGGCACTGCCCTGGAGGCGCAAACGCTGTCGCTGTACGGCATTGATCAGCTTGACCTGGACGATATCGACTCCGCTGAGCAGTTGGTGGCCCACGAGCTAGCCCACCAATGGTTCGGCGACAGCATCTCTGTCGCCGACTGGGGGGATATCTGGCTGAATGAAGGCTTCGCCACCTATTCTGAAGGCCTGTGGATTGAATACACCCAGGGCGCCGAAGCCCGCGACGAGTGGGTGATGGACAACTATGAATATGTCGCCGACTATCTGCAAGACGAAGCCCCGCCCGGCACACCCGCGGCAGATAACCTGTTCTCCGAAAGGATTTACTGCCAGGGTGCCTTAACCCTCCATGCACTGCGCTTGCAGGTTGGCGATGATACTTTCTTCAAAATCATTCAAACCTACTTTGACCGTTACCAGGGCGGCAACGCCAGAACCGCCGACTTTATCGCCGTAGCCGAGGAAATCAGCGGCCAGGATTTGACCGAATTTTATGATAGCTGGTTGTATGCCGATACCATCCCCGCGATCCCGGAGTTGGACCTGAGTTCAGATTAATCGGCGCTTTGCCAGCAGGGAGATACCTTTGACCGTAAGATTTGGCATGGTTGGTCTGGGCCTGATTGCAAACCGCTTCGCGGCTGTGTTGTCTTCACTTGCCTGCGTTGAGCTGACTGCCGTCGCCGCCCGGGACCTATCCCGTGCCGAATCCTTTGCCCGCAGGTTTGGCGCCTCCCAGGCCTTTCATAACTATCTCGATGTTATCGCCAACCCCGGTGTAGATATTGTCTATGTCGGCCTCACGCACAACTTTCATTACGACATTGTAAAAACCTGCCTTCAGCACCGCAAGGCTGTCCTTTGCGAAAAACCGCTTGTCACAACATACCGCCACGCGGCCGAACTCATCGACCTCGCCAGGCAGAATCAAACCCTCTTGATGGAAGCCCTCTGGACGCGCTGCCTCCCGGCCTTTCAGCAGGCCCGCACCTGGGTTGAATCCGGTAGAATCGGCCCCATTAAACTAATTACCGCCGACTTCCACCATGCCGTGCC
>JAGOFZ010000024.1:0-11047 GCA_017996955.1 Longilinea sp. | reverse complement strand
TCGCGGGCCGTTCCCTGGGCCGCCACAACCAGTACATCCCCTGGCTTGATCACCGTTGCCCCCCGCGGAATGAACACCTTGCTGCCGCGCTGCAGGCTGGCAATCACACAGTCCCGTGGAAAGGGTATGTCGCTCAGTCGTTTTCCCGCGCTGGCAGAGCCAAATTCCACGCGGACGTTGATAATCTCAACGCGCGCCGGGGTCAGTGCATCCAGACGAACCGCCTGCTCCTGGTGCCGCTGGGCTGTCCGCCGCGTCAGTGCCACATTATAAGCGTGGATCACATCCACCCGCCGCAAAACCCCGATCAGCTTGCGCGGATTTTCCCGCAGCACCACCGGAAGCCGTCCCACATCCCGTTGGCTCATGCGCTCCAGCGCAATATTCAGGGTTTCATCCGGAAAGGCAGTTTCCAAATCTCGCGTACAAATATCACGAACCCGGTCCCCTGTCCGGCGCTCAATATCCTGCTGTGTCAGAATCCCCACCAGCCAGCCATCCTTATCCACCACTGGCAGCCCATGGTGCCGGCTTTGATAGAGCTTATCCGCCGCCTCAGCAGTGCTCAAGTCCTCGTCCACCGTTTCGGTTGCCGGATGCATGGCATCACCCACAGTAACAGCACTCATCACTTCTACATCTCGCCCGCGGTCCAGCCGGATGCCGGACCTGGCCAACCCCATCATATATATCGAGTCCTTTTGAATTCGTTGCGAAATCAACAGGCTCACCGCCACCGCAAACATCAACGGCAGGATAATCCGGTAATCGTTTGTCATTTCAAACAGCAAAATCGCCGCAGTCAGGGGCGCGTGCACCGCACCAGCCAGAATTGCCGCCATGCCCACCAGGGCAAACGCGGCCGGGTTAACCTGCAATCCCGGCAGTAGCAGCGCCGCAATCATCCCAAACCCCCCTCCCAGCGTTGCCCCAATAAACAAGGCCGGAGCAAAAACTCCGCCGACAAATCCGCCTCCAATGCTGATTGGGGTTAAAACAAGCTTTGCCGCCATGAGTGCAAACAGCATCCATAGGGCAATATCATGAACATTCAAAATTTTCCCAATTGTCTCATACCCAACCCCAAAAATATTCGGCAGAAAAAGACCCACGAGGCCCACAATCAACCCGGCGCTGCCTGTTTTGACCCATCTCGGCGCCTGCCAGCCTCGATAGATATCCTGCATTTTGTACACCAGCCGCACATACAGCGCTGAGACGGGCCCCGCCAGCAGCCCCAATCCCAGGTAGAGCGGAAGCTCCCAGACAGAGTTGAAAGCATAGGCCGGAATTTGAAATGCGGGCTGGCTTCCCGATATCGCCTGCGTCAGCACGGATGAGGTCACGGCTGAAATCAGAATCATGCTCAACGAACTCCCCACAATTTCACCCAGAATGATCTCCAGCGCAAAAAACACTCCCGCAATCGGCGCATTGAAGGCTGCTGCAATCGCGCTTGCAGCGCCCGCAGCCACCAGTGTGCGCATGCGCTCATCAGATACCCGTGCCTTTTGCCCCAGCATCGAACCCAGATTTGCCCCAATCTGCACCGACGGATCCTCTGGACCAACCGAAGCGCCCATCCCAATGGAGAGAACAGCCGCAATTGCCCGGACGGGTCCTTTCTGATACCGGAGCCGCCCGCCAGCCAACGCAACTGACTGCATTACCGCCGCCGTACCATGCAACTTCTCGCTTCCAATCAAATACTGGTTGATGAGCCCCACCAGCACCCCGCCCACGATGGGGATGAGTACATAAAACCAGCGGCTTACTTGCCCAAAAGTGAACTCTTGCACCCGTTCAATCAACCACTTAAATAGCCAGATGCCGCCCGCACTGGCCAGCCCAACCACAATGGACAAGACCCCCATATAGAGCGTCTGAGAGATTTTTATCCGTCTTATCAAGGTTGGGATCATAATATCACGGCACTGCTGATGGTGTCGGGCTATAGGTCGATGTTGGCGTTGCTACATAAAGCTGCGGTATCCAGCCAATCCGCCCGTCCTCATCGCTCACCTGTACCCAGACAACGCTTTGATAATCTTGAGTCTCATAGAGGATCGTTAGTATTTGCCCTGTCCGCACAGATCCAATGATAGGTCCTCCAGGAAACTGATAGATATAGCGTGGGGGCAGGGTTGCAATGCATACCGAACCTTGCGCTGGTGTTGCAGTTGGCGTGCTGGTAAATGTCGGTAACGGGGTTATTGTAGCTGTTGGGCTTGGGGTTGAGGTTGGCTCTGGTGTGTAAGAAGCCGTTGGACTTGGCCCCGGAGTATGCGTGCGTGTGGCAGTCGGCGTAGAAGTTGGCGTTGGCGGAATTAATGGGTCAAGCTGTTCAGCTAGCACCTGATAAATTTTCAATGCTACCGGCTCTTGCAATCGATCCACCAGGGCTTCTTGTAGCGCTACAACTTGCTCATATTTAATTGGGGCACTGGTCCTTACTGTAATTTGCAGGCTTAACCCGCTGCTACTGGATAGACTGTTCATTTCAATGAACTCAGCAGAAGGAAGAATTTTTGTCATTTCAATTTGCACAGCATTACTGACACGCCGATTCGTTGTCGCCTGTTGGAACAACTGATAACTGTAATAGCTTAGCGGAATCAGCAGCCCAAATGTTAAGAGTGCTGCGATCAGCATATTCTTTTTAGCTTGATGATGCTCAAATTGAAAATGAGGCCGAAATCCGCGCGCCCAAAAAACAAGGGCCCCCGAAAATGAAATTGCGACAGTATTGGTGATAAATAATAATAATGCGCCCCCGGCTACATCAAATTCACCCAGGGCGATACCTGCGCCCACACTACACAGTGGTGGCATCAAGGCTGTTGCAATAGCAACTCCGGGCAATGCTGCAGAAAGGTTAGGATTGGTCAATGCATAAGAAGCTGCCAGCCCACCGGCAAGTGCAATCCCAAGATCAATGGGGCTCGGATGTGAGCGGGCTATAATTTCTGCTGGCAGTTCATGCAGCGAAACAAAAGGCATTAACTCATTAAACTTGGTCAATGCTGCTGAGAGTAAAATTGCCATTATCCCACCGCGCAGCAAAGCCGTCAGGCTGTCTTTTATTAGCCTGGTATTGCCGGTGGTTGTTGCCAGTCCAAGCCCAATAATGGGTGACATGAGCGGAGCCAGCAGCATGGCGCCTATAATTACAGCGGGAGAGTTTGTAATCAGTCCCAGGGTTGCAATGCTTGCCGATAAAATAACCAGCAAATAGAAATCAAAACCGGGAGATGAATCGGCTTTGATTTCTTCAGTAACTTGTTTTTTGGCTTCTTCATCAAGCACACCAAAAGCCAGGGCTATTTTTCCAAGAGTTTTTTGAAACATTCGCTTACCCCAATGTTTTGATGCTCTAATCCACCTGATAAGGCACTTCAATCACCACCACATTCTCGCGCTTAATCAGCAGCTTGCGCAGAGTCTCAGCAGTTCGGGCATGCAAAAAGTTCGTCCAGGCCCGCCGCGGCACAAAGTGCGGCACAACAATGGTGATAATCTCACGTTCCTGGGTGGCACTCTCAATCTTCGTAATATAATCCAACAGGGGTTCATAAAACAACCGGTATGGCGATGCTACGGTCACCAGGCGGTATCCCTGTCCCCAGGTTTCCCACTTTTCCTGCACTTTCTCAGCTTCTACCGGGTCAATTGACACATGCACAGCGGTAATATCGTTTGAAAGCGTCCGGGCATAGCGCAGTGCCAGCAGGATTCCTTGATGTACTCCGCTGATTGGGATAATCACCCGATTATGCGTAATCCCCACCGGCGAGCGGGGGTTAGTCAGCGAGAGCTGTTCGGCAACTTTCTTATAATGCCGGTGAATGAGCAGGAAGATAGCGACCAGTGTCGGAATAACAATGATCACCACCCAGGCGCCATCCTTGAACTTCGTCACCGCAAATACTACCATCACAATGGCCGTTAGCAGTGATCCAAACCCATTGATGATCATCTTGACGAGCCAAAAACGATCATATTGCAGCACAGCTCGGCCATGCGATTGTTGTGCCTGGTTCGGGTTCATATGTCCGGCGGTCCACCAGCGCCGCGCCATCCCAAATTGTGATAACGTGAACGACAGGAAGACCCCAATCGCATAGAGCGGAATCAGTCGGGTCACGCTCGCCTGGAAGATGACAATCAGAATACTCGCCAGCACCGCCAGGGCCAAAATCCCCTGCGAATACACCAGCCGGCTGCCTCGATAGGTTAATTGCCGGGGCAGATATCCATCTGCCGCCTGAATGGCCCCCAGCCGGGGAAAGCCATTAAAAGCTGTATTAGCCGCCAGAATCAGAATGATTGCCGTCCCAACAATCACAGCCAGATAGGGTAATCCCTGACTACCGTAAATGGTTCGGGCTAGCTGCGAAATCACCGTCTCCGATTCGGCCGGAATAGCGTGAATCTTTCCGGCTAGAAAAGAAACGCTTAAAAACAGGCTGCCCAAAATCAGTGTCATATAAATCAGCGTAATACCAGCGTTCCGGCTGCGGGGCTCTTTAAAAGCGGTAATGCCATTCGAGATAGCTTCAATGCCGGTCAGCGCGGCCGTGCCACTTGAAAACGCATGTAAGATCAAGAACGGTGTCACCGCCACAATCGCCGTCTCCAGCATTTCAGGTGGATTCACGACCATTCCCAGCGACCCGGTAAAATATCGCACCAACCCGATCCCCATCGTGATAAACATGACAATCACAAAGAAGTAAGTCGGGATGGCAAAGGCGGTGCCCGATTCGCGCACCCCCCGTAAATTGATCAGCATGACCAGGAACACAAACCCCACCCCAATCAACACCC
This sequence comes from Longilinea sp., assembly GCA_017996955.1. GTDB lineage: Bacteria > Chloroflexota > Anaerolineae > Anaerolineales > Anaerolineaceae > JAGOFZ01. The sequence continues at coordinate 6,220 of JAGOFZ010000024.1, read as the reverse complement.
GATAATCGAATAACACTGGAAAAGCCGAGGTGATTTGCGCCACCCCCGACGAGATTGAAACTGCCACCGTCAACACATAATCGCTCAACAGCGCCGCGCTGGCTACCTGGGCCGGAATTTCACCCAGGTTATCCCGCGCCACCACATAGGCCCCGCCGCCGCTGGGGTAGGCGTGAATGGTCTGCTCATACGAAAAGGCCACAATTGCCATCAAAATGGCAATTGCCATCGAAATGGGGAATGCCAGACCAAACGCACCCGTCCCAGCCGCAGCCAGAATGAACAGAATTTCCTGCGTGGCATAAGCCGTTGAAGACAGCGCATCCGAAGCAAAAACAGCCAGCCCCACAACCTTGCCGATGGTTTCGTGGGCTGCATCTGCTGTAGCCAGTGGCCGCCCAATCAAGATATGGTTGATCTTGTTTTCGCGCGGCTCGCTGGGTTTGTAATCAAACAGATGTGAATCATCGTCAAAGTTGCTCATTTTTGCCTGCCAGTAAAAAAATTCCCTCACCAAATGGTGCTTGGGCATTGGCCGTATCGCTTACGGCACAACACTTTGCGTGTAGAGCAGCCAAAGGCCGCCAAAGTATACCAGAATTAAAGCCAAAGCATCGATCTCAATGAACCATAATCGCCGCTCCAGCTTGGCCAGGTTGCCAATCAAGCCCATACTGGTCATCACCAGCCCCAGTACCCCCACCAACAGGAAGGATGGGTCAATCACACCCAGGAAGCGCCCCTGTGTGTAAAACAGGTCAGTCAGCCCCAGAGCAAACATATTGAACATATTGCTGCCAAACAGATTGCCAATCGCCATATCATCGGCCCCAATTTTCAGGGCAGCCAGTGTGGTCACCAGTTCGGGCAGAGAGGTGACGATAGCCACCAGCGTTGTGCCCACAAATGACGTTCCCAGCCCGGTGACTTCTGCAATGGTAGCGCTGCTCTCAACCATATACGGTGTAATCAAAACCAGCGCAGCAGAGGCAATCCCAAACCCAATCAACCCTCTTTTCAGGCTGGGCGTATTCTCTGGAATATCCATTTCCGGAGCGCTGGCCGGCGAACCTGCCCCGCCGCGTTGAATCAGGCCGACAGCAACCACATACGCCATGATGATCAAAATGCTGTCCACTCCCACCCAGCCAATCCGCGCCGGAATATCCGCCAGAATCATCAACACCACCAGCCCAATCATAAATGTGCTCAGGCTGCCCGATAGGGCATGTTTTAACGCTGCCTTGCGCAAAACCCGGTGATTTCGCCCGGCAATATCAATTACCGCCAGCAGCACCATGTTGAACATGTTGCTCCCCAGCAGATTACCGGCAGCCAGATTAGGAACAGACTGCGAAACAGAATTAATAGTCGTCAGCACCTCCGGCAGCGATGTAGCTCCAGCCATCAGCAGCACGCCAATGAACATGCCACCCAGCCGGGTGCGCACAGCAATAATATCGCCGTATTTCGCCAGTTGGGTAGCTGCAAAGACAATCGCGCCTGCGCTTGCAACAAAGATAAGCCAATGCATGGAATAACCTCCTCCCCCTTATGTATCAGAACCGTTTGTGGCTTTGTCCAGCCCCTTTGCAATCTCCAGCGGCCAGGCGGCAAAGATTCCAGTATTGCTGCCGTTAAAATCTCCCACCACCGATTCAGCCATTTCCATGCATCGCTCTACTGCAGCCCGGTCATTGAGAATAACAAAAAGCGTCAGATTGCCGCGTTCCTCGGCTTCCCCCCCAAAGATATAACGCATGGGAACATACTCTTTCTGATGCCGGTGCATTCCCGTGCTTTCCACAATGGTCACCCCTTTTATCCCCCCGGCTTTCCAGGCGTCCAGCACCTTATCCAGCTTATTGGGGTCATCCAGTACGCAAAAAACAATGTACATAGTGATCTCCTTCTACATTTCCGTGTTTATAAACTTCGGCTCTGTCCCATGCCGTCCATGATCCACGCATCATTATAGAAGCTTCTCAGAATCCGATAGTAAAATAACGCCTCTTTGTTCTGTAAGCTCTGGCCCCAGCGGCGCTCTAGGCGCATTTTCTCGCCCTCAAATTCTGCATCGCTGATCTCCACCTCGGCCTTTTGAGCAATCAATTCTGAAGATCCAGCCCCTTGAGAAAATTTTTGTTTGGGGCGCTCTATAATATCCGTTGGCAACGTTCCGGCAAACGCCTCTCGCAGCAGCCCTTTACTCAGGCTGCCAGGCTGCAATAGCTTCCATTTTGCCGGAATCCTGAAGGCCAGATTGATGGATTGAAGATCTAAAAATGGAATTCGTGCCTCCAGCCCAAATGCCATTGGGATACGATCACCTCGCTGTAAATTGGTATTATGCAGCGCCAGAACGATGTTCAGCAGTTCCTGGTTTAATGCAGCCGGATCTTGATAATTCGTCAAATAGGCATAACCAGCATATAGCTCGTCTGCACCTTCACCTGTCAGAAACACTTTAACGGTTTGGGATGTCAATTGCGCCAGGAAATAATTGGCAATTGAACTGCGCACCAGCGCCGGATCGAAAGACTCCAGGTGGTATAAAATCTGCGGGAGCGCCGCCTCAATCTCGGTCTGCGTATAGACGTACTCGTGGTGCTGAGTGCCCAGGTAATCAGCCACCATTCGCGCCGCAGCCAGGTCGGGGCAGCCCTCAACCCCCACCCCAAATGTATGCAGGGTATCCACTTCTTGGCGCGCCAACATCGCAATAATTGAACTGTCCAGACCACCGCTTAAGCTGACCCCCACGGGCACATCGGCAATCATCCGCTTTTGAACAGCCTGACGCGTCACAGTGCGAATGGCTTCCAATGCTTCGGCACGGTCGGTCATCATGATGGCCTGGGAAGCTTCCTGTTCAAGATTGTAATAGCGGTGCAGCCCATTGGTAGAGTGATACCAGTGACCTGCCGGGAATTCATGGATTTCATCTGTGATAAGAGCCAGCGCTTTGATTTCCGAAGCAAAATACAAGACCCCATCCCGCATACCTGTGTAGAGCGGCTTTAGTCCGATGGGATCGCGCGCCAGGAATAGCGCATCATCTTTGAGTATTGCAATTGCAAACATCCCATCCAGTCGCGAGATCATCTCTGGTCCTAACTGGGCATAGAGATGCAACAATACCTCTGTATCAGAATGAGTTTTCAGGGGGGCGTTTGTCAAATACTGGGCCTGCAAAGCTCGATAATTATAGATTTCTCCATTGAACGCAATCTGGTAGTCTCCATAAGCCATCGGCTGAGCCCCGCCATCCAGATCTAAAATCGCCAGCCGGGTATGCCCCAAAGCCCCGTTTGATGCTTCAATCACCGCATGGCTGTCGGGGCCGCGGTGTCGAATTTTTTCAATCATCTTGTTAACAATTTCAGGTTGAGAGACTGGATAAGATCCAGCAATTCCGCACATAAGGTTTTCCTTTCTCTAATTCTGCACAATGGTGCAGCTTATTTCTTTTTGACAATGGTCTGCAGCATGGTTTGTTCCGGTGGAAAAATGCCCTCCGCCGTCGATCGCAGTTCTTCCACAGTCAAAAATGCATGGGGGAACAACTGGTGGATAATTCCCACCACCGCTCCCAAATCTTTCCGTTTGATAATGGTGTACACCAGCGTAACCGGCCCATTGCTGCCCTGGCCCTGAACGCTGGTCACGCCGTATTTAGCCTGACGCAGGCGCCCCACCAGTTCATCCGCACCATTAGGTAGAATGGTGCGGATGATCAATGTCCCAATCGCCAGTCGGTTTTCAATCCACATGCCCACATAGTTGCCCGTGGCAAACCCGGCGGCATAAGCCAGGTAAGAAACCCAATCTTGCACGCCGCGCATAATCTGACTGACCGCCACAATCCAGATAAACACTTCCAGAAAACCCAGCGCCGGCGCCAGATATTTCTTGCCGCGTGAGATGAATATGATCCGCAGGGTTCCCAGCGAAACATCCAGCACCCGCGCAAAGAAAATCAACAGCGGCAGCCACAATCGGTCTGGCAGGGCAATATCAGCAAGGAAGGGAATATTCACCGTAATCACCTCGTCATCAGCTTAGAAATCGCGCTTTCCAGTATTAACATATTCGGTAATCTCGCCAATGCTCAGGTCTTTAAGCCCCAGCTTTGACAATGTGCGGCCGCGCCGCCAGTAATCGGTTTTATGAATGATGCTCGCCATCCGAATCAGGCTGTCCATCCCATTCACCGAAACCCCATAGCGCTGCCCCAGCGAAGCGATGGGCACCAGACTCATTGGCACATCCTCAAAAATGTACCGGTGATACAGCGTGTTGGGCGCCTTGATGCCATAATATCCCGGCTGATTATGAATGGCCTGATCCAGGTCTTCCCCGGTAACATTGTAGGCCAGCTCCAGCCATTCCATCGCCGTCCGGGCGCGAATCCCCAGCGATGAGGCGACCGTCACCCGTTCCCGATCCAACGCTTCCAGCACCCGGGCCACTGAAGGCGTCACGCCATCAATGTAAAATTGAAAATCGCCATGCGTATTTTCAATTCGTCCCGCATTGAGAATGGTCAGCGCCGGATGGAAGATGGCGCCCATATTGTTCAGCCCCGTATTCAAAACATTCACCCCATCAATAAACTGCGGATACACCTCTTCAATCGCCTTGAGCACATTCTTAGTCTGATTGGCCGGCAGCGCCGCCAGGGGCACCGCTTCTTTTATGCGAAAGATGCGCGCCTGGGCTGGACCATCAGACCGGCTGGCATAGATAAACGTCTCGGCTTCCGCCAGAATAACATTAGCCTGGCAGTCCATCTCGCGCAGCACCGCGTCAAATTCAATCGCGCCGCAGGTGCGCCCCGGATGCAGGATAATGATCTGGCCGTCTTTCAAGAAAGGTGCCACTTTGCGGGCAATATCGGCATGTGCAGAAGATGGCACAACCACCATGATGACTTCGGCATCTTTAACCGCCTCTTCAATGTCAGATGTGACTCCCGCAAGCTGCCCAAAGCCCCGCGGCCCGCCTTCGTAACTCTCCAGTTCAATACCGCCGCGGCGTCCCACAATCTCAATATGGCTGTAGGTGCGGTTATACAGCACCACCCGCCGGCCCATCAACGCCAGATGCGCAGCCATTGCCTTGCCGCCATGCCCGGCGCCAATCACAGTAAAGTTATTTGGAATGTTCATAAGTCTTTCTCCTTCAAAAACTTGCCCAGCCTTTTGGCTTCACCAATCGGCTGATCATCCGGACCAATTGCCATACAGGCGCCGTTGACAATCCGGGTCTTAAGTATGCCCTTTCCAAAGGGGTTATTTTTGAGCTGTGGGGCATCCATAATGCCCTCAGTCACTGCTTTTTCCAGAACCACCTGATCAATCAACGGGTCCTGGCTCTCAGGCCCCAACCGCCGGATGGCCTCCAGTGTGATCTGAGCCTCTTCCATCAACTGCTGTTTCCGCCGTTGAACAGCCGGATCGGCGGTCAGGTCTGGCGCTCCCTTCAACGCGTTTTCAATCACGCGCTGGGCCATATAGGCCGCCTCAATCACATCATCCGCCGTTGCTGCATGGTCAGCCTCAGTGTGCCCCACAATATGCACAATCTGCGGCTTCAGGGCCATTTGAACGTAAATGCTCGCCGCCAGATGGGCCCGCGCTGCCGCTGGCTCCAGCGGGTAACTGAGCAGTCCCGTGCGCACCTCGCGCAGGATGCGGAAATCTGGCCCGCCGAGCGGCTCAATCAGTTCCAGAATTGCCAGCATCTTTGCCAGATCCATCGCATCCGACAGCCCCGGCGGACTGTTGAACATAAGCTGTGCAATATAATCTTTCACGCCGAAAGCCCGGGCATTGTAAGCTGCCAGATAGGCCGAAACCACAAATATCACATCAGAGGCATCCCGCATGCCCCAGTGATGCGGCTCGTTCAGCTCAACCGGAATGCCGCGTGTGCCGTACCAGCGCATAACTTTCTGATGTTCCTCAATCGACCCGCCCAATCCCCACGGGCCGCGCCCGTCCATTTGGTTGAACCAGAACAGGGGAATGGCACACCAGGCGATGTTAATCGTCTCAACGTACACTTCAGCCAGTTGTAGAAAATCATCCGTGCCCGAATAGGTTCGCAGCAGTGGATAATTTCCCGTGCGGCTGGCCGCGTAAAGCGCCCGATAATCGTCCGGACTGCGCACCGGCACCCCCCCGGCGCCTCGGCGGCGCGGGTTCTGCCGCTCTGG
>JAGOFZ010000234.1 GCA_017996955.1 Longilinea sp. | reverse complement strand
ATATCCCGCCCGCCATATTGAGCATGAATATCAATCCGGGTTTGCAGGTCATTGGTCGTTTCGTGATAATTGATTTTCATCATAACCTCATTGGTTGTTTTGTTTTTTCAAGTATACCAGAACGCATTTCTAAAATGCAGATTTATGTCAATTTTTGTTGGGTCAGCAAATCCTGGGCAGCATTTCACCTGCCAGCATATCCAGTATCCGGTGCCCGCCAATCAGCGTATGCAGCAGCACCCGCCGTTCTGGCGCTGCCTTGACTTCTCCAATCCGCATCGCATTCCGCCCATACGGGTGCGCCCGCATGGCTGCCAGCGCCGCTTCGGCTTGCTCAGCCGGTACAATGACAATCAATTTACCTTCATTCGCAATGTAGAGTGGGTCAAATCCCAGCATCTCGCTGGCTGCTCGCACAGCAGGTTGAACCGGGATGCGCTTCTCCTCAATTGTAATGTTTACATTGCTCTGGTGTGCAATTTCGTTCAGTGTGGTTGCCAGTCCGCCGCGAGTGGGGTCTCTCAAAACATGAACCTGCGGCGCTGCCTCCAGCACGGTTTGAATCAGCCCATTCAGCGGCGCCACATCCGACTGCACGTCGGTTTCAAAGCCAAGTTCACCCCGCGCCGCCAACACGGCAATGCCGTGATCTCCCAGGTTCCCGGAGATTAACACCACATCGCCCGGGCGGGCCATTTCACCCCCAATGGATTGTCCCGCGGGTATCCAGCCAATGCCTGCAGTGTTGATAAACAAACCGTCTGCGGCGCCTTTTTCAACCACCTTGGTATCCCCGGCGATGATTTGTACCCCGGCTTCTGCTGCCGCATCCTGCATTGAAATCAGCACTTTTTCCAGGGTTGCCATGGGCAGCCCCTCTTCAAGAATAAACCCGGCTGTCAGGTAGAGCGGGGTGGCGCCAGACATGCTCACATCGTTGACGGTTCCGCAGACCGCCAGCCGTCCAATGTCACCACCAGGGAAGAACAACGGTTTCACAATATGCGAATCTGTCGAAACTGCCAGCCGCCCATTCAGCCCTGCCGGTGCTGGTAAGCCTGCTCCAGCAAAATCATTGCCAGATCCCGGCTGTCCCCCGGACAATCGCGGTAAAAAGACTTTCTGAATCAAGTCATGGGTCATACGCCCGCCGCTGCCATGTCCGATCACAATTGTCTCATTGTGCTGTAATGGCATTGGGCAGACCGGGCCTTCAAAATTGGGTAATTGGGTCATTGCGCTCCTCAATCCGGGCGATGATAGCGGAAATAAGCTGCACAGGCGCCTTCTGATGAGACCATCGGCGCTCCCAGCGGATTTTGCGGGGTACACAGTGTCCCAAATGCCGGGCATTCTGAGGGCTTCTTTAACCCTTGCAGCACCAGACCCGCCATACACAGCGGCGACTCTTGCGTTTGAATCCCCGCGACCTCAAAGCGCTGCTCAGCATCAAAATCAGATAGCTCTGGACGCAGCCCCCAGCCGCTCATGGGGATCATTCCAATACCGCGCCAGTTGCGGTCACACGGCTCAAATACTTTTTGAATGATCGCCTGTGCCGCCCGGTTGCCTTCTTCGGTAACCAGCCGCGGGTAAGCATTTTGAACCTCACAGGTGCCTTTTTCAAGCTGCTGCACGGTCATCAAAATGCCCTGAACCAGGTCCAGCGGCTCAAATCCGGTAACCACAATCGGAATGTGGTACTGCTGCGCGATAGGCTTATATTCCCAGTATCCCATCACCGTGCAAACGTGCCCTGCCGCCAGAAAGCCCTGCACCCGCCGCTGCGGCGAGGAAAGAATTGCATGCATGGCTGGCGGAACACAGACCTGTGATACCAGTACAGAGTAGTTTTTTAGTCCCAGGGCTTGCGCCTGTAAAACACTCGCCGCATTTGCCGGGGCGGTGGTTTCAAACCCAATCGCAAAGAAAACCACCTGTTTGTCTGGGTTTTGCTGTGCAATTCGCACCGCATCGAGCGGAGAATAGACCACTTTCACCTGCCCGCCTGCCGCCCGAATTGAGAACAGGTCGCCCTGTGATCCCGGCACTCGCAGCATATCGCCAAACGAGCAGAAGATCACCCCCGGTTGCCGGGCAATTGCCAGCGCCCGGTCAATCAGTTCCAGCGAGGTGACACAAACCGGGCAACCCGGCCCGTGCACCAGTTCAATTTCCGGTGGCAGCAGTTGATCCAGCCCGGACTGCAGGATGGAATGGGTTTGCCCGCCACAAATCTCCATCATGACCCACGGGCGCGTTACCGTGCGCCGGATTTCGTCAATCACCCCCTGCACCAGCGATCCATCACGAAAATCATCGGTCAGTCTGGCAATATCGCTCATTCGTCTTCCGGGCTTAATTCTTCGTTCAAATCAATGATCTCGCGCAGTGTTTCAAGCGTAATTTGTGCTTCTTCTTCGCTGATGCGGTTCAACGCAAATCCGGCATGCACCAGGGTGTAATCACCTACCTGTGCATCTGGGATGGCGCTCAGGCAGGCTTCGCGCAGTACGCCGCCAAAATCAATTTTACCCATCAACAGGCCGTTTTGTTCGTAAATCTCAGTAATTTTTCCAGGCACACCCAGACACATAATCTAACCTCACTTTATTGATAATCATCAAATGTTTATTGCGGCAACCAGCGCCTGTCCCAACGCCAGCCCGCCGTCATTGGTCGGTACTTGTCGGTGCAGCAAAACCTCAAAACCAATCTCACGCAATTGCCGGTAAGTGCGCTCCAGCAAATAGCGATTCTGCCACACCCCGCCGCTGAATGCAACTGTTTTGATGCCGGTTTCTGACCGCAATTTCTGGCAGCATTCCACCAGCACAGTGGTCACACTGTTATGAAACCGGGCGGCCAGAATATGTTGCTCAACGCCGCTGTGCCAGTCGCTCAGCAGTCCTTCCCACATCGGCGCCGGGTCCAGTTCGTTTCCATGGATGTCAAAAGGATA
>JAGOFZ010000233.1 GCA_017996955.1 Longilinea sp. | reverse complement strand
CCGTCAGCGATACCGCCCGCGAGATCTACCAGCGCGGCCTTGCCCTGGGCAACAATCCTGCTGCTTTCTCAAAGGTTGGCGACTGTGAAACCGGCAGCGACTGGTTCCTGCGCACCTTTGATGTCCAGCCGCCGCTTTACCGTCTGGGAGAGTATGAATATCTCCAGGAGATGATCCTCTACTTTGACGGTTCATTTGCTCGCCGCAGCATCGTTGCCAAAAACGGCTTCAATGCCGCCACTGCCCTCAGCCCCATCTGGGCTGACCCCGAGGTCTGTCTTTCGGGCGAAACCCCGCTGGCCTGCGAATACCGCATACACAAACCATCCATTGCCCTGATCGCCTTTGGCACCAACGATACCAAAAACCCTGCCCGGTTTGAAGGCGACTTGCGCAAGATCATCGAAATAACCATTGAGGCTGGCATTGTACCGGTTCTCTCCACCAAAGCCGATAATCTCGAAGGCGATAACAGTATCAACGAAACCATCGTCAAGCTGGCGGTGGAGTACGATATCCCCCTCTGGAATTTCTGGGCCGCCATTCAAGATCTCCCCGATGCGGGTCTCCGGGCCGACAAAATGCACCTTACCTGGGCGCAGAACTACTTTGACGACCCTGAAACAATGGAAAAAGCCTGGCCCTGGCGCAATTTGACTGCCCTCCAAACCCTCGACATCGTCTGGCGCGGTCTGCAGGAAACTCCCTGACCTGCCATCTTCCTTCACGCTTGCCCGTCTTCCAGGTTTTTGCTGGTGCTTTGCACTGGCAAAAACCTGTTTTGACTGCATAACCAGTGCTTTACTTGACCGGATTTTCAATCTTCGGTACACTAAAGCCCAGTTCAAATTTGAATTTACGGAGGACACCCCATGAGTGCCGAAATGATTACCAGCATGGCCGAATATCTGGCTAAAAATATCCTCAAGCAGCCCCAGCGCGTCATTCGCCCGGATGAACCGCTCATCTCCAGCGGCCTGATTGATTCCTTCAGCCTGGTGGACCTGGGCCTGTATGTCGAGGATACCTTTGGGGTTCGCCTAGAAGACACCGAACTGAATGCTGAAACCTTTGATACCCTGACCCAGCTTGTCGAACTGGTCAAGGGGCGCATGTGAGTATCTTCTCACATTTACTGCACCAGCAGTATTTGCACACCCCGGATCGCAATGCCCTCACTCTGCTGCGCGCCGGTCAACCTGATCTGCCGCTGACCGTGCGGGAGTTGCTCCAGGGGAGTGCGGGCGTGGCGCAAACCCTGGCGCATCACGGCATCCAGCCCGGCGAGGTGGTCATCCTTATCCTCCAGCACAGCCTGGAGCATGCCTTTGCCTATTTTGGAACAATTCTGCACGGCGCCATTCCTTCCATCATGCCTTTTCTGACGGAAAAGCTCCTGCCCGAGCGTTACCGCGCCGATCTGGCGGCTCTGGTGGGCGTCACCCAGCCTTCTGCCATCATCACCTATCCCGAATTTGAGGGCGAAGTCCGCGCTGCCCTCGGTGAAAGCTCATCGGTGCGCGTGGTACTGCTCTCTACTGAAATGGATCCCCCCCGTGAGCCGGATTTTGCCTCGCTGCCCGGTCTGCAGCGCAGCCCTGAAGATATTGTCCTGCTGCAGCATTCCTCCGGCACCACTGGTCTGCAGAAGGGCGTGGCGCTCTCGCATCGTGCTGTCCTCAATCAACTCGAAAGCTATTCCCGCCGTTTGCAGCTAAACGAGGCTGATGTGCTGGTGAGCTGGCTGCCACTGTACCACGACATGGGCCTGATTGCCGGCTTCCTCATGCCCCTCCTGCTGGGGATCCCACTGGTTCTCATGTCCCCCTTTGACTGGGTGCGCAATCCCGCCCGCTTGATGCAGGCGGTTAGCAAATACCGCGGCACACTCAGTTGGCTGCCCAACTTTGCCTATAATTTCTGCGCCCAGAAAACCCGTGATCGTGACCTGGAAGGCGTGGATCTGTCCAGTTGGCGGGCCATCAGCAACTGCTCCGAGCCGATGCGCTACGAAAGCCATCAGGCCTTTCTGGCGCGTTTTGCCCCCTACGGTCTGCGTCCCGAGGCGCTTTGCACCTGCTACGCCATGGCCGAAAATGTCTTTGCCGTCACCCAGGGCGGTATCACCGAACCCGTAACGGTTGATGTGATTGACCGCGAGGCCATGCAGGTCGAGCGTGTGGCTCGTCCCACCCTCACTGACGAGGCCGTCATTCATATGCTTTCGGCGGGCCGCCCCATCGAAAGCGTTGAGGTGCGCGTGGTGGACGAACACGGCCATGATGTCCCCGAGCGCAAGATTGGTGAAGTTTGTCTGCGCAGCAACAGCATGTTGACCGAATACTATCACCGACCCGATGCTACCGCCAAAGCCTTCCGCTCTGGCTGGTATCTCACAGGTGATTACGGCTATCTGGCCGCTGGTGAACTATACGTCACCGGTCGCAAGAAAGATTTGATTATTGTTGGCGGTAAAAATATTCATCCCCAGGATCTTGAAGAACTGGCGATGACGGTCCCCGGCGTTCACGCAGGCCGTGTGGTGGTCTTTGGTATTTTCAACGATGAGCAGGGTACTGAAGAAGTCTATTTGGTCGCCGAGGTGGATCCAGAAGACCCCGCCGCCCGTGAACAGATTGCCGATCAGATCCGTCAGACAATTACCCGCGGCTCGGCGGTAGCCCTGCGCCACGTCCACCTGGTCAACAAACACTGGCTGGTCAAGACCAGCAGCGGCAAAACCGCTCGCGGTGCCAATCGCGAGAAATATATCAAGGAAGTTTTAGGCCAGTAACCCGATGATGGAAATTGCCGCCGCTGTTGATCTTTTCTGGCGGTGCTGCACCCGCCAGTATCGGGCCCACTGGGGCACGAAAAATTACCTCATCAATGACCTTCGGGTAGTTGAATACGCCCAGTTGCTCTATGGCGCGCCCTATGAAATTAACGTCACCGACGAGCCTGCCGATCAGGTTATGGCAGT
>JAGOFZ010000232.1 GCA_017996955.1 Longilinea sp. | reverse complement strand
GCCATGCGCATCAACATCACCCGCAAGCTGCTGGAGCAGAACCCCGCCGAAGCCGCCAACGAGCTGGTGCGGATTGAAGACCTGGCCCGCCGCACCACGCAGGAGATCCGCCACATGCTCTTCACCCTGCGCCCGCTGGCGCTGGAAAGCGAAGGCCTGACCGCCGCGCTGAAGCTGATGGCAGACAAGATGCACGACACCTACCAGCAAAACGTGACCATTGACGTGGACGAGAGCGTAGCCAGCCAGTTTGACCTGGGCCGCCAGACGGTGATCTTCTACCTGGCCGAAGAGGCTGTGAATAACGCCCGCAAACACGCCCAGGCCGCCGAAATTCGGGTGCGGCTGCACCCACTGGCCCAGGCCCCCGATATGGCCCTGCTGGAAGTGGCCGATAACGGCGTGGGCTTTGATGTGCAGTCGGTGATGGGCAGTTATGAGCGCCGCGGCAGCCTGGGGATGGTGAACCTGCAGGAGCGCGCCGAGCTGGTGAACGGCCGGCTGAATATCCAATCAGCAGCAGGCAAGGGGACGCGCGTGCAAATTGTCATCCCGCTGAGCGAAGAAGCCGCCGACCGCCTGCGGCGGGGCAAGTTATAAATCAGCATCGCCTGACGGGATGCGGTGAGATCATTCCAGGGGTACCTGAAATGCGTCACACAGGTCCTTTAATTTAATCCAACACGGTTTTCACAAAACAGCTTGATTATTGGAAAGTTTTGTGTAGGCTCATCCAAACGCTAATTGTCTGGCTTTCTACTTAGAGCGCAAGCTTCAGCCCGCTACATCATGCAGGCTAAAGCCTGCACTCCAAAGAAGATGCGCCATGGCTTTTTAAACTTTGTGAAGGCCGTAATTTAATCTGCCCTGAGCCGTTACGATAATCGGCAATTTGCTATACAATTAGACTGATATCTGTGCACACATCCCCTCTCTTTTAAAGGAATGCCCAATGGAAGAAAAACTGCACAAGCGTGCCATCTCAGCCTGGACGATGTACGACTGGGCTAATTCGGCATTTGCCACCACCATCATGGCGGCTGTGCTGCCGGTGTATTATTCATCGGTGGCGGCGGCCAACCTGCCCGGCTACGAGGCCACCGCCAAGTGGGGCTTCACGACGGCCATTGCCGCGTTGATTGCTGCACTCATCAGCCCGGTGCTGGGCGCCATGGCCGACTTCCGCGGCTCTAAAAAACGCTTCCTGACCATCTTCATGATCATCGGCGTGACGGCCACCGCCCTGCTCTACTTTGTGGGCACCGGCGACTGGCTGCTGGCTTCGCTGTTGTTTGTCTTTGGCAACGTGGGCTTTGCGGGCAGCCTGGTCTATTACGATGCCCTGCTGCCGCACGTGGCCCGGCCCGATGAAATTGACCAGGTCTCGTCACGGGGTTATGCCATGGGCTATATCGGCGGCGGTGTGCTGCTGGCCGTCAATCTGGTGATGATTATGCTCGTGCCAAGCCTCTTCCCCGAGGCACAGCAGAGCAATATCACCGGTCTGATGACCCGCCTGAGCTTTGTGACGGTGGCCATCTGGTGGTTCATCTTCACCCTGCCGCTGCTGCGGCGGGTGTCTGAACCTGCGCGCCGCATTCTGCCCGGCGAAGCGCACCTCAACCCGCTGCAGGCCAGCATTGGACGCCTGGTCAAAACTTTCAAAGAAATCAGCCGCTACCGCGATCTGGCGACCTTCCTGCTGGCCTTCTGGATCTACACCAACGGCATCGGCACCATCATTACCATGGCAACCATCTACGGGGCCGAAATCGGCATCAGCCAGACCACACTGATTGGCACCCTGCTGATGGTGCAGTTCCTGGCGGCGCCGTTTGCCATTCTGTTTGGCCGTTTGGCTAAAAAGATTGGGCCCAAGCCTTCTATTTATATTGCCCTGGGCATCTACTCGCTGATTGCCATTGCGGGCTACTTCTTACAGCACGAATGGCAGTTCTGGGCGCTGGGGGCGGCAGTCGCCACGGTACAGGGCGGCAGCCAGGCGCTCAGCCGCTCGCTGATGGGCAAGCTGATCCCGCCGAGCAAATCTGCGGAGTTCTACGGCTTTTTTGCGGTGTTTGAAAAATTTGCCAGCATCCTGGGGCCGCTGCTGTTCGGCGTGGTTTCCACGTTGATGCACAACAGCCGCTTCAGCATCGTCTCGCTGATCGTCTTCTTCTCGCTGGGCATGCTGCTGCTGACCCGCGTGAACGTCCCCCGCGGGATCGCCTCGGCCGCGACCGAAGAAGCCGAAATGATGGCGGCATCCAGCTAACCGTTTTGAACCCATGACCCTGCCCGATTTTGCTGCCGCTTACCGCAAAGCCTGCCGCCGGATGGATTGGATCACGCTGGCGGGCAATGCCTTTGGGGCGCTGCTGGCCTACGTTTTCCTGTCGCTGCTGTTCCCGGTGGACCGCACCGGCCCGACAGGCCGGTCAGACCTGCTCTCGGTTGTATTCTTTGTGATCAGTCTGGTGGCTTTGCTGGCTGGCGGCAGTTTTATTGCCGGCGGCTCATCTCGGCTGGTGGATATCTGGGCCAAGAAACGAATGGCCGGCCTGCCGGCAGATGAGGTGCCCGAAAAAGCGCTGCGGGCCGCGCTGAACCTGCCCGTGATTTCGGCGCTGACTTCGTTGTTCATGTGGCTGGTGGGCGGCGTGGTTTTTGGCGCGTTTGCCGCCGGATTGTCAGGTGGCGAGTGGGATTGGGGCAGTTTCTGGCTGATCTTTCAGGCCCTGGTGATCTTTACCGGTGTGATGGTCAGCGGACTGGTTTTCTTCGGCGCCGATTACATCTGGCAGCCGGTGGTGATGTATTTTTTCAAAGAAATCAGCATCCAGCGCGTGCGGGCCTTCCGGCTGCCGGTACTGCCGCGGCTGCTGCTGGTTTTTCTGCTGGTCACGCTGTGGCCCATGACGCTGCTGATGATGGTTTCAATGGACCGCGCCCAGGCCCTGCTGGCAACGTGGAATACCCGCGCCGTGATGCAAAACATGCTCACGTC
>JAGOFZ010000231.1 GCA_017996955.1 Longilinea sp. | reverse complement strand
TTTTTGAGCGCTTTCAGCGCGAGGCGGCGGCGGTTGCCCGACTGCACCATCCCAATATTGTGCAGGTTTTTGATTTTGGCAATGCCGAAAGCCTGACCTACATGGTGATGGAATATATTCCCGGACCTACGCTGAAAGAGCGCATTCGAACTGTGCGCGGCCTGGGGCAGCAGATGAGCCACCGCGAGGTGGTTGCGGTGACCCAACAGATTGCCTCGGCGCTGGACCACGCACATGCAAACGGGCTGGTCCATCGGGATGTGAAGCCAGCCAACATCCTGCTGCGAGCCACGGATTTTGAGCAAGCCACCTTGACCCCCTCAACATCTACTCAACTGGTGCAGAACGGTTATGCGGTGCTGACCGATTTTGGGGTGGTTAAGATGCTGGAAGGGCTAAAATTCACGGCGACCGGAATGACCATGGGAACGCCTGATTACATGTCGCCTGAGCAGGCGCGGGGCGAGGATGTGACCAGTTCATCGGATATATATGCTCTGGCGGTGGTCGTTTATGAAATGCTGGTGGGGCAACTCCCCTTCTATGCAGATACGCCGCTGGCGGTGCTGCTCAAACATATGAACGATATGCCGCCCAAGCCGCATACGGTTCTGCCCGAACTGCCGATTGGGGTTGATCTGGTGCTGGGGCGGGCGCTAGCAAAGACCCCGGCAGAACGCTACGCCACGGCATCTGATTTCAGCAATGCGCTGGAGGTTGTACTCTCATGACACGTCGAAGCATGATCAGCGGTGTGTGGGTCGGGCTGTTATTAACACTCACAGGTCTGTACCCGGCTTTTTATTTATTTGTGGGGCGGGTTGTGATTGAAATTGGCAATCACTTGCAGCGGCAGTTTGGCAATTTTAAAATTGGCGTGCTGGATGTGCCGGTATCTCAAATTGTTCTGCTCGTGACCACCGGGATTTGCATGATGCTGCTGCTGTTGGTGGGCAGCATCCCCACCCTGCGCAGCGGGGCACGCGGCATCAAACAGGGCGTTAAATTTGGCGTGATTGGCAGCATGGTGGCCGGATTAACGGTTTATTTTATGCTCATTGCCCCCACCAGCGCGATTGTGGCAGGCAAAGACCTGTTTGCCCACCGCTTGAGCGTGATGGCAGCCCAATATCCAGAACATATGGTGGTCAATTTTGCCCGGGATGTGATTGTGGTGGCTCCGGGCAGGATGCTGATCACACTGGCGTTATTTGCCCTGGTCGGCGCAGTAGAAGGCGGGCTGGTGGGCTTTCTGCGGCGCACCCAAGACCCGGCCAAGAGACCAACTGCCCTATTAGACGTGCCCAGCACCCTGCGCGGACATGCTGCCTGGTTTGCAGAATCTCAGGAAGCGCTGGTATCGGGGGCATTAACGGGGCTGGCATTAGGGGCCTTGATGATGCTGGCAAGCATCTGGGCAATTGCCAATGCATCGGGCGCAACGGCTGAAGAAATGTGGTTGATGGATGTGACCCAAAAGGCGCTGGCCGGGACGCCGATTGGCAGAATGATGGACACGTTGATTGCCAATCTGTTGGTGCCCATGGTATTTGTATTGGGAACGGTTGCCGGTGGACTGGCAGCCTTCTTCCCCAAAAACCCGCCGGGACGGCTGGGACCGCGGGTGGTGGCGGCAGCGCTGGCAGGAGCGGTATCGGGGATGATCTTTGGCATTGCACTTTCGGATCAAACCCGGTTTGCGCTGATCATCTCCAATCAGTTTATGTATTCAAACCTCATTTCGGTTCAGGTTGATCCCAGTATGCCCTGGGAATTGGGTGAGTTCATGACCGTTTTGGCGACTGCGCCCATCCGGACACTGCTGGTTTACCTGGTGCCACTGCCAACGACATTTGGCGTGACCCTGGCGGGTACCATCCTGGGAGCGCTGCAAGGGCTGATTTTTTCGCTCATCTTCATGGCTGTCAATTTACGGCCAACAGACCGGGCGTACAAAGTTCGCCGGGAGTTGGAACAACACCCAGAGGTATTTTTACCGCGGGTTTATAAACTATTTCAGAACAGCCCAATGGCGCTGGCGGTGCTGGAACATCTCTACTTTGGGCTGCGCCGCGAACCGACGAAGGCCCGGCTGATCGGTGCCTTCCATACAATTGCCACGTCGCCCACGCGCGCCGCAGATGCATTAGAAGCCTCGGCGACTATTCTTAGTGAGCAAACCGGCTGGAAGCAACATGCCGAAATTGCGGCGCTGCACCGCATTCTGGCGCGCGGGTTGAAAGCCAGAACGATTGCCCAACTGGCAGCCATCCAGCCGATGCCGGAAGACCAGACGACATCTTTACCGCAGCCACTGGCAAAAGCGGGCGAGTTCGTGTCCCAGATCATCAGCGAGGTCAAGAAGATTGAGCGCGTGGATGACTTGAGTGCCAAGATCATCTTTCTGAACAACACGCTGGAAACCCTGCGCCAGGGGCGGATTTTCCTGGAGGCGACCAAAAAGCAGGACTGCTGTGCAAGCACTTATCCTGAACTGATTGCATTCCACGCTTTCCTGGATCAGACTTCGGAACTGGCGCTGGCGGGTGTGCGGGATATTCAGGGTTGCGCTGATTTGATATCGGAGTTGAAAACGCGCACGCTGACCACGGCAGAAAATCAGACCCTGACGGTTGTGCTAAAAAACCAGGGGCTGAACGTGGCTGAAAACATCCGTTTGCAAGTGGATGATGCCCCGGGCCTCTATACCGTTGTGGAAGGCGGGCAGCAAATGGTTGCTATCTTAACGTCGCAGGAACCGCGTGAGTTTTCGCTGACCATTCGCCCGCTCAAAAACGAGCCGCTGCGGGTGAGTTGGCGGATTGTGTATGATGACGCGCTGAACAAGGACCGGGTGCTGGATTTTGGCGACCAGATTGATTTTATGGACGCGCAGGGCTCGTTCCAACGCATCTTCCCGATTCCTTACGTGACGGGGACGCCGCTGCAAACCGGAGAGATGTTTGTGGGACGCGATGACATCTTCGAATTTGTGCGGGAGAACCTGTTCGGTACTTATCAAAATAATGTGATTGTGCTGCAT
>JAGOFZ010000230.1 GCA_017996955.1 Longilinea sp. | reverse complement strand
CGGAGATGGCTTCCAGCAGGTTGGAGGCCGATTCCTGCTGAAAGCGGGTGCGGCCAATCGTCACAATCCGTTCAAGGCCCTCGCCATTGAAGCCGGCAATATAGGCGCCAGGCGCCTGAAGGCGGTCGCAAACCACAGCCAGGATCATTTCTAAAAATTGCTGGAGGTCATTGCGCGTCAGGAGGCGGCCTTCCAGCAGGCGAAGCATCTGGAGATCCTGGGCGTCGCCATCCCAAAAGAGCGCCCGTTCTGCCACCGGCGCAAAAGTGGAAATGAAATGTTCAGCGATCAGAATGGTGGCCACCATGATAATGGGCACCAGAGCAGTGTAACTGAAGCCAAAGGTTTCGCCAATGCGGCGCACAATAGTTACCAGGGCCAAGACCAGACTGGCGGTTACCGGGCCGCGCATAATCCACTTGAGCAGACGAGCCTTGACCACCCGGTCTGACCAGAAGGCATCAAAAAAGGCGACGGCATACGCCATAATAATAATCATGGCGCCTAAAAGAAGGTTGGTCAGTAAGGCCAGCCACCAGAAGACGATTGGGTGAAGGGCAGCAAAATCTGAGCCAAACAGCAGGAAGGGGAACGAACCAATCGGCGGTGCCACGGCGCCGATCAACAAATAGCCCATCCGGCGGCGGCTGGTGGGCGTGACTGTGCGACGATAGGCGCGGATAAAGTTGAAGGCCGAGAAGGCCATCATGGCCAGATAATAGACCACAAAAATGTCGGTCAGCAAGGTGGGCTGCAGGTGGGGCGCTGGCGGGCCGGAGGTGATCAATGGTCCAATCAGCCAGGACATGGCCAGGGAGATCAGAAATGCCAGTGAGGCCAGGTAGGACAGCGCCAGAATCCATTTGCGGCGGCGGCTGGGTTTGCCGGTTGTGGCAAGCAGGGCATCGGAGAATTGAAAATAAGCTGCCGGAAGCAGGATGATGCCAACCCACTGCAGGCGGAGCCAGAATTCAATCTGCCAGGCCTCGATGGCCGTGCTGCCGATGGCTTCAGCGGTGAAGGCGACAACGATACAGGCCAAAATGACCGCAAACGCGCGGACAACGCCTTCGCGGAGATTGAAGGTGAGGGCGTAAAGCAACAGCGAAAATGCCATAATGGCAATTCCGGCCGTCAGAATCTGGCTGATGGTGATAAGGGCGGTAAGCCCGCCTGATTGCCAGCCGCTGATCACAATTGCGCCCTTTCCAATAAAAACGACAAACTCATTTCAAAAAACGGGTAAAGAAGAGGCCAGTTTCTTGATTGGCATAATAATGTTCGTGATGGCCGCTGAAGGTATAGCCCAGTTTTTGCGCCATGCGGATCATGGGCGCGTTTTTGGTCTGCATTTCTGCCAACATGCAGCGCAGGTTGCGCTGCGCCGCCCAGCCTTGAGAAGCCAGCAACAAGGCGCTGCCAATGCCCTGCCGCCGGACTGAGGGGGCAATCACCAGGTCAGTTACCCAGGCGGCGTTTGGCGCCTGACGGTCGCTGAGCGTCAGATAGCCCACTGGCTCACCCGATAGAACGGCAACGATCATCAAATCGTGGCGCTGCCAGGTGTTGACCAGGTTTTGCGGCGTACGCGGATAAGCTACACGCATCGGGCGCGGCAGGCGAACCTCACGGAAACCCACGGCAGTAAGATCATCCTCGGTCAGGGGTTCCAGGCGCCAGACCTGGGTGGTTTCATAGTCATGATCAAGGGCTACCAGTAAGGGGATATCTTCGGCTACAGCCGGGCGGATTTCAATTTGAGGCATACTAGCTCCGTTATTCGGGGGGCGCAAGGACGCGAACTGGAACGATGCACGCCGGGAAGGGATTGTTCTGATTATCATAGACAACCAGACGTAAAAGATAGTCACCGGGGATAAGCTGGGAAGTGTCCCAGACGCCAAAGTCAGGGGCTTCGGTAGAGGTGGGGGCGTTACCCGCTGCAATGGGCAGCCAGTTATCCAGCCCAGGCTGGCCGTATTCATATTTGAAGAAGCCCAGGTTGGCCACATTGACGATACCCTGAAGCATGACGGTTTCCTGCACCTCCGCGCCAGCGGTGGGGAAAATCCATTCAATCTGGCCGGGCAGGCAGCCCTCGGCAATTGCAACTGTGGGGATAACAACGCCTGCCTGGGTCAGTTGAGGCTCAACAGCAACCGGCAGCGTGGCCGTGGGCTGTGCGCCGATATCCATGGTGGGGGTTGGCAGGCCTGACGCCGGCAGGTTGGGCCAGACAAAAGACACAAGCGCCAAATTAGCCACCGCCAGCAAGACAGACAGCAGCAGCACAGATAATGCGCTGCGATAGATCCGGCGGGCTTTTTCGCGTTCCAGGCCAAAGAGCGCATTGCGATAATCGTGGGAGGCTTTAAGCGTTTTTTGCAAATAAACCAGGGCTACCCCGCCCAGGATGAGGTAGATCCAGATTTCGTATTGCTGCAAAAAGCCCAAAAAATCAGCCATGAATTAGATGTTACGCAGAACGCTGCGAATGATGGTCTCCATTTTCGGGGCAATGATTTTGCCAGCTTCCAGCACTTCGGCGTGGGTGGTCATGGTGCTGCCATCCAGGTTGGCCTTGTTGCTGATGCCCGAAATGCCCAGAACCCGAGTGCCGCCATGGCGGGCGATGGTTACTTCGGGGACGGTGGACATGCCAACGGCATCGGCGCCAATCACGCGCAGGAAACGCAGATCGGCGGGGGTTTCAAAAGAGGGGCCGCTAAGGCCGATATAGACACCCGTGTGGACCTTGATATTTACTTCAGCCGCAACTTTTTGGGCCAGGGCTAACAAATCGTGGTCATAGGCCTGGCTCATATCAGGGAAGCGCGGGCCGAAGGTGTCCAGATTGGGGCCGCAAAGCGGGTTCGGGCCAGTCATTCCCATCAGACCGATATGATCGGAGATGAGCATCAGGTCGCCGGGGAGATAGTCGGGATGGATGGCACCGGCAGCGTTGGTCACCACAAGGGTCTGAACACCCAGCCGCTGCATCACGCGCACGGGCAGAGTGACCTGCTGCATGGAGTAGCCTTCATAATAATGAA
>JAGOFZ010000229.1 GCA_017996955.1 Longilinea sp. | reverse complement strand
CCATAATTTCATTGAGCTTGTCAGCCGCGTTTTCCAGGTTGGTCAGTCGGGATTCAAGATCGGTATAGGCCTGAGTAATATCCTCGCCACTGATGGTTTCGGTGACGATATCCTTTTCTGGGTTTTCAACCATCGCCTTGATCTGTGACATTGCGGTAGTCAACTGTGCAACGGGCACCCGCACGGTCAGGTTCGCCGCCGGGATTTCAATCCCGTCATAGGTTGTGGTTTTATACAGGTACGATGAAACCACAAACCCACCCATTCCTTCCGTCATCGCAATAATCGCGTCCATTGACTCGGCGGGGTCTTTGACCACGATGGATAAATTGGCGTTCTGGATGACCATCCGTTCAGCCGCTGGCTGATACCCCTGGCTCACATTGCTGAACTGCGCCTCAGGCGCAACCCCTCCCGATCCCGCTATGTCAAATGCAGGTTGTGGGGCTGCGTTGGGGGCTGCAGCGAACTCTTCAACGTAGGATTCTGTCGTGGCGCGGGCGGCCGGGGTACAGGCCGTCAGGGTGATAGCCAGCACCAGCAAAATAGAGAAATATAAAAGCGAGCGTTTCATGGGTTCTCCTCCTCAGGAGGCCGACCGCAGCAGACGCCGATCGGCAAATTTAGAATTGATTTAGTTTACTCTGCTGTGAGTTAGACGCATCCCACCAATAAATAGTTCCACAATCAGTGTACCGGATAACCACTTTCGCTGCAACCCCAGGCAGATCTGCATTTTCCCTCTATAAATCCCAAATCCTAAATCCTAAATCCTCAACTCCCCTCCACCAGCCGCACGGCAAACCGCAGCGGCAGTTCCGCTGCCCGAATGCGGTTTTGCGTTTCTACAATATCATAGGCAATCCGCCGCTGCGTCCACCGCCGAATCTCAGGCTCATAAATGGCATAGGCTGCCCGCGGGTCGTGATCTCTGGGCTGCCCCACCGACCCCGGATTGAAAATCGCCAGCGGCGGCATTTCAACCACCTGGTCTGCCTCCGGCAGTTCGTATGTCACCGCATCCTCGCCGTTCACCATGAACACCACCGGATGGTGTGAGTGCCCCACAAACCCATACGGCGTTTCCAGCGCCAGCAAATTGAGCGCCGCTGTATAAGTGTCCAGTATATACTCCCAGATGGGGCGGCGCGGGCTGCCGTGTGTCAGCGTCACCAGATCCACCACCTGCTTTTCGGGCAGGCTGTCCAAAAACGCCAGCGAGCTGGTGCTCAGCGTTGTCTTTGTCCAGCGCAGCGCCTGTCCGGCTTCATTATTAAACGCTTCAGTATCAATTTTTCCCAGTGCAGCCGCGTCGTGATTCCCCTGGACGCAAACCAGGTTGGGCAGCTCTTGAATGCGCTGCACGCACTCATTCGGATTCGGCCCATATCCCACCAGATCACCCAGACACCACACCGCATCAACAAGCCCGGCATCGTTCAGCACCGCTTCCAGCGCCGAAAGGTTCGCATGAATATCAGACATTACCAGAATGCGCATGTAGCTCTCCCCTCAGGGCAGATCAAAATCAGCTTCCCAGTGTCCCGGTTCAACCTGTTCAACGGTCGATGCCAGCCCCAGGATATACACCCAGGTTACCCCAGGTTTTAATGGATAAGTGATGCCATTGGCATCGGTAAAGATAAGCGGGTCCTGCTTGCCAGTAATTCGCCATGTGCCTTCTACAACCTGCCCGTCTCGGAAGAACAGGGCCGGTTGTCCGGCAAAATTGGTGTTCATATAAACGTTGTGCAAGGTTTCTTTGTACTCGATGTATTCGGCGAACAGGATAATCAGATTATCAAATTCTACCTGATTGCCCGTGTTACGGTCAATGGATTGTACCATCACAAATTCATCTTCCGTCACATCACTTTCGTAATATCGGGCATATTTCCCGGTTGTGGGGTCGTAATACCACTCCGTCCGGTTGATATTGCTGAACTGCACCCCCAGCATATCAGCCGTCAGGCTGCTCTGCGGTGCGGCCTCTGAAAAAACCATTCCGTTCAGTTCTTGCTGTGAATCATCCCAGCCCTTGGCCGCCATCCAGTCTCGCAGGCCCGGCACACTGACAAATGTGCTGGTCTTATAGGCATCATAACCATCGCAAATCGCTGGGCAGGGCGCGTCGGCAATCGAGCGCGCCGGCAGGGTGGCAACAATATCATCATCCACCACCGGGTCTGCTCCCCGGTACACCAGCACCCCGCCGTAAAAATCGGTCAACTGCGCATCCACCAGCCGCCCCGAGCGCAGCGGCCCAATATTGGTGGGCTGCTGACTGTAAAAGACCGCCAGAAAACGATCCAGCCCTTCGCCAATATAATAATCAAAAACAAAATCGGCCTGTCCCAACCCTGCATGTGGCCGCCCGCGCCGGGGATAATTCGATATTTTGATTAACAGCGGGCGGTGCTCCAGCACCTCCGGATTGCTTACCCTTAACCCGGTCAGCGGATTCACATCTGCCGGAAACGGCAGCACGCCGATCACATTGGGCCGGGGCGTTGCCTCGTACCCGGCCGGCAGTGTCCCCACCGGCATCAGCGTGGGCGTGACGCTGGCTGTGGGCGTTGGGATCACCGTGGGCAGCGGCGTGGCAGACCACACCGGGGTAGGGGGGATCGGAGACGGCATCAAGACCGCCGCAGTAGGCATCGGCTCAACCAGCGCGCTCAACCCGCTGCATCCCGCCAGACACAGTAGCAGCAGCCAGCCCAGCATCCACCAGCGGCGCATCAAAACCATTCGACCACGTGCTGCATAATAATTTCAGCGATCTCTGCCTTGCTGCGCTTCTCCAGACTTTCCTGGCGACCATCTGCAAACAGCAGCACCACCCGGTTGGTATCCACTTCAAACCCGGCATCCGGCGCGCTGACGTCATTGGCCGCAATCATATCCAGCCGTTTCGCCGCCAGCTTGACGTTGGCATTGGTCAGCAGGGCTTCCGTCTCCGCCGCAAATCCAACCGTTCGGCGCGGGAATCCGGTCTCAGCGCGGCGCTGGGCCACTGCCGCCAGAATATCATCCGTCGGTTCCAACTCCACAT
>JAGOFZ010000228.1 GCA_017996955.1 Longilinea sp. | reverse complement strand
ACCTGGTTGTCTTGCCAGGCATAAATTTCGGCGGTGCGGCCAAGGGCGATGGGGGACCCAAGCTCAAGTTTCACTTTTATTTACTTTCAGTTCACATGAATTTCTCGGCTTCCAGAAGCGCATCCAGGTGATCCAGCAGGCGGGTGAGGTGCAGGAGGAGATCGGTTTGAGGGCGCGCAGAGGCGGTAATGACCTGCTCCATATCCGAATCAAAATCAACCGGGAGTTTGCGGCAGCGCGACCGGGCAAAGTGGAGCAGGCGCTTTTCGCCGGGATGCAAGAGGCGATTGACAGCAAAGAGAATATCAAAATAGCTGGCGAGGAGCGCAGCCAGGCGATGATTGAGGCTGATAAGATCCTGACGCTTGACTGCTTTTTCAATCTGGTTGAAGTAGGAAGGGATGATTTGGCGCAAAACCGGATGATTATAGGTGATGATGTTGGTACGCAGAGGCTCCGGGTAAGGCTGCTGGCTGAGGGTTTGAAGCGACGCAAACCAGCCCTGCGGATCATACAGGCTCTGCGAGTGACGGCAGGTGTGCCAGAAGCAAGTGGTGTAGCCCAGGCTGGGCTGGTGATCGAGAATTACCCGGTTGATTTGCTGCTGCATCCAATCGGTATCAAAATATACCAGGTCCACCTCGATGCCGGTAGCAGCATCAAACCATTCATCGCCCGGGCCCCAGTAGGTGAGGCCCAGGTTGGCTGTTGTGGCACCGCCAGACAGCGCCAGGATTGATTGGCGGACAGGGAGAGGAATTTCTGCGCTGCGGGTGTAGATATAGAGGTCGATATCGGATGTGGCGTCTGGCGAGCCGCTGGTTTGCGAACCGCCCAGGGCAATCGCCTCAACCTGGGGAAGTCTGGCAAAATAACCTGCCAGTTTGTGTGCGAGCAGGAAGTGGGGAGTGTTTGTTTGAGACATTAGAAACTATGCGGGAAGAAGGATAATTTATCATATCATAAACCGGGGCGCATTTTGACTGTGGGAGCCACACTTTTCCACTGAAGGCTGGTTTCTCAGGTATTTTTCAGCTTTTTCTTGGGATTATCACAGGATTGCAGCGTAATATCAATCTGCAGGCACACATCAGTGGCATTGCAGAAAGGACGGGCTTACTGAATTTTTATGAATAACATAAATCCGGTGCAGTCAGGGTCCGACTGCACCGGATTGTTTTAATGAGCGGTGGTGGGGATGGTTATGGCTCTAACTGCCAAATATCTATCGAGGCACGGCCTATACATTGGGCAATCATGGCCCGAGGGTTTTGCGGATAGAAGCGCGCAGACGCAAGCAGACGATTATCGTCAAAAATCTCAACGACGGAGCCGTCGATAAAAATACGCAGGTTCACCGAATCGGCTAACCCGGTGGGGAATGGGATTGTGGTAATCAGGCCACCGGCGGGGCGGCAGTCCAAGATAACTGCGCTTTGAAGCGGATCATACCCAATTTGGGCCTGTTTCTCAGAATCTACCAGCAGTGCGACGCCGCTCCAGACGGGACTGGAGATATCCACTTTTATCAGCAATTCCATAGAAGAACCCTGGACCTGGGTGGCTAACTGGTTTTGGGAAAGGGTTTGGTGTGTTCTGCGGAGCGAAGCAATGGCTTCCCATGGCGCACAGTGGAGCGCTCCATCTGTGCCGAGCGACAGGACACCGGGCAGGGAGAGGGCGCCGCTCCAGCCGGCACGGATTTGATCCGCGGCGGGGCGGGCTTCACGCAGCCAGCCAAAAATCAAACGGCGTCCCCGGGCATCCAAAAATGTCTGCGGGGCATAATAACAGCCGCCAGCGCCGTAATCCAGCAGCCGCGGGGAGGAATCGGGGATAAACTGGTTGGCCCGGTAGTCGCCGGTATAATACAGCGTGTACAATCCGCCCTCGGCGGCGGTAACGGAAATCACCAGCACCCATTTTTCTCCCAGGGGAAAGAAGGAAGGACATTCCCACATCGTGCCTGTCCAGATTGGGGTGCGGATAGAGGCATCGCCGTGGAATAAAACGCCGAGATAATCCCATTGGATTAAGTCAGAGGAACGATACAGGAGGACGGCACCGCCCACGCCGGAAACGCCTGATCCAAGCGCCATCCGCCACTCGGAATTCTCAGACCACACACAGGGGTCTCGAAAGCCTTCCAGAGACAGACCGGCAGGCGGGGCAGGGATAACCGGTGCCGGGCGCTTATGCCACTTCAAAAGATCGCCGGATGGGCTGGTTGCCAGGCACTGCACTTCAGGATAGACGCCGGTGTAAAGCAAGGTAGGCATACCGTTATAATCTACAGCACAGCCGGAGAAACAACCGCCCGCATCCGAACCCGCGGGATCAGGCGTCAGGGCGATGGGCAGGTGCTGCCAGTGAAGCAGATCTGTTGAGACGGCATGGCCCCAGTGAATGCTGCCCCAGGCAGGTTCAAAGGGATTGTGCTGGTAGAAGAGGTGGTAACGACCCTGCCAATAGATTAAACCATTCGGGTCGTTTAGCCAATTGGCTGGCGGGGCAAAATGCCAGCGCGGGTGAAGCGGATCACGCCGGACGCGGGAGATCTGACGGGCCAAATGCAGGCGCTGCCAAAGACCCGCAAAAATAGGTGGGCGCGGTTTCGGGTTGTGCGCCTCACTCTTGAGCGGGATGCTGAACTGGAGGATGCCGGCCTCGCGGGTTTCAGCGCGAATCGTTAACTTCTTCTGAGGAACTAGAGACTGGACTTGAACCTCCACCGCGATATTCATGGGTAAAACGAATGGGTGCTCGGGAGTGATTTCTGAGGCGTAAAAGGGAAGCTGCGGCGGCACTATGATGGTGATGGCAGCGACCGGGCAAGTGATATCATCGGCAGACAGGGTCAGGTTGAGCAGCGCAACCGGGGCAAAAGTGTTCACCAGTTCAAACCTGAAACCATCGGCGGTTGGCTTCAGGCTGTTGGGAACGAACAATTTACGGAGCAAAAATTCAGGGATGGCGGGCATGACAGGTTATTTAGCTTTGGGTGTGCGAATGGTTAACAGTGGGATCACAGCCAGCAGCACCAGCGCCGCAGCGACCTGGAAG
>JAGOFZ010000227.1 GCA_017996955.1 Longilinea sp. | reverse complement strand
TTGCCGATGAGGATGGCCTCGCCATAGCCACCCAGGGAGGCGGTGGTGTAGAGCGTGACGTTGACCGTGGGAACAGCCAGCAGTGCGGCGGCGATCAGGCCGGTGCGAGATGACCCCAGGATGGTTTTACCAATTAGATAGGTGGTGGCGATTGTGCCGAGATAAAGCAGGGTTTGCAGGAGCCGGATAACCCAGACCTGCTGCCCAAAGATGGCAAAACCACCCGCCACCAGCCAGGCATCCAGGCTGCCCATGTAGGCCTGACCATAGAAAAAGATGGGGCGTTCACCCTGCAAAATGTGGCGAGCCATCAGTGCAACGACGGCCTCATCGGCGTTGAAGGGGACGCGTTCGGCCAGAAGCAGCCAGAGCTTGAGTCCAGCCGCCACCAACAAAATCAGCCCCAGCCAAAAGATATCGCGTTTCCAGATTTTCATATTTTGATTGTACAGGAGATTGCTGAATTTGTCAGGTCAGAATACGACATGGGCATATAATTATGGGTATGAATAAAAAGAAACTGCTGCCACTGCTGACTGCTGGCATTATTCTGCTGATTTGCATCCCGTACTGGGCGGGGACTTTGGGCGTCCCGTTTCATCCAGACGAGAGCGCACAGCTTTATATGAGCGCAGACGTTGAATTGCTCTTTGAAAACCCTACGGATTTGTTCTGGACGCCTGCAGAAACCAGCGGGCTGCGAGAACAGTACCGGCTGCTGGATGCGCCGCTGACGCGCACTTTAATTGGATTGGGCCGAGTGCTAAGCAACACAACAGCACTGCCGGCTGACTGGGTCTGGTCAGCCAGTTGGGAAGAAAACTCAGGTAACGGTGCGCTGCCGGATCGGCGGCTGCTGGCGGTGGGACGATTAAGTGTGGCCTGGTTGTTCCCGTTGACGCTCTGGTTCACCTATGAGGCAGGGAAAAGTTTAGGCGGCAAAAGGTTGGGCTGTCTGGCGCTGGTATTGATGACCATTAACGCGCTGGTGCTGCTGCACACCCGCCGGGCCATGGCTGAAAGTGCGCTGTTATTCTGTGTGGCGTTGTTCATCTGGCTGGCGCTGCGGGAGAAAACGCCTGCCTGGCTGCTGGGGCTGGCGGCAGGACTGGCATTCTGCGCCAAACATTCGGCGGTGACGCTGCTGCCGTTGGGGTTGGTGGCGGTGCTATGGGTTCGACACAGTCAACTTCACTGGACACGCTATCTGCTCCGGGCAGGGGCGTATTTGCTGGCATTTGGGTTGGTATATGGGCTGTTAAATCCATGGCTGTGGCAATATCCGGTGCAGGCAACGCAGGCGGCGCTGACAGCTCGGCAAGAGTTAGCTGCCCGGCAAACGGCGGAAATGCGGGCGGCAAATGCGGATCAGGCGCTGGATACACCCGGAGAACGATTGGTGGGTGCACTGGCGCAGGTGTATTTTGCACCACCAGCCATCTGGGATGTGGGGAATTACGCAGAAGTGCAGCAAAGCGATGCCGACCATTATCTGGCAAACCCCTTGCACCAGCTGCTGCGGAGTTTTGGCGGCGGGGGGATTCTGCTGGCGCTGACGTTGGTGGGAATTGCGCTGGCAGTAAGAGGGGTAATCAAAGAACCAACAGAGCGGCGAGGATTGGCCTTGCTGCTGTTGGGCTTTGGGCTGCAGTTGGGGTTTCAGGCCGGGTTTGTAACGCTGCCGTTTCAACGTTATGTTATTCCCTTGCTGCCGTGGATCGGGTTGTTAATGGGATATGCGCTGCACAAAACCATCCGACTGCCCATGAAACGAAAATAAAAAGGGTGCACGTCTGTGCACCCTTTGATGGGATTGGGATATGGTTAAGTTAGATGCTGCGCTGGAAAACGCGGTGGTTCTTGTAAGCCTTGCCACCCAGGTTAATCAGATCACGGCGCATTTGAACCGCCGATTCAGCGACCTGGGTCATTTCGAGGTGCTCGAATTGAGGCGTGTGAACGGTCTTCTCCAGTTCAGCATACATCAATGCAGTGCCGCCGCGGCCCTGATATTCGGGCAGGACGCCAACGCCATTGCCCGAGACCCAGTTGGTGCGCTTGAGCGAGATCAGCATATCGGCGATGCTCCAGGGCGTCAGGCGGCCGCGGGCACGCTGAATGGCCTGAGAAATGTCGGGGAAGGCAAAGAGGAAGCCAACCACTTCATCGTGATGCAGGATGATCTTGATGAATTGAGGCACGGCTACGGTCAGCACAGAATCAACCGTGAATTTGATTTCACGCTGGGTCAGGGGGTAATATTCCCAGTTGTTGACAAAGGTCTTATTGTAAGCCTCGCCAATGCGATCACCCCATTTGAGCATCTCAGCTTTTGAGGCGAAGTTCTTGACTGTGAATGTACCGCGTTCCTGAACCCGGCGGGCGATTTCGCGCGCTTTTTCGGGAAGCTGGAAGTTATCACGGTGCAGGTAGCAGGAAACAAAATCCACTTTCTTTTCAAAACCCAGTTCTTCCATCAGGCGTTGATAGTAAGGGAAGTTGTAGTTCATCATGGTCATCATCTGGCGATGCTCGAAGCCCTCAATTTGAATGCCGTAGCCATCAAACGGGGAGAAGCCCTTAGGCCCGACCACGCGAGTCAGTCCGCGCTTCTGGGCCCATTCTGCCGCAGCAGTGACCAGTGCTTTGGCAACATCAATGTCATCCACGGTATCGAAGAGGTAGAAGGAAGAATCTTTGACGCCATGAACCTGATTGAAGGGTTTGAGTTCCATGGCGGCAATGCGCCCAACCACCTCATCACCACGGCGGGCAATGAAGAAATCGGCGTCTGAGTGTTCGTAGAAGGGGTGTTTCTCGCGGTTCAACATCAGCTTGATGTCGTTATAGAACGGCGGGACCCACTGCGGCGTACCGGCATAGAGACGATAGTGAAAATTGACAAATTCGTTCACTTGCCGGCGGTCGGTTGTATCAATTTTTTGAATTTCGACCATGTTTTCCTCACAGTTTGAATAATGAATAATCGATCGAGCAGAATGGAGACAGTATACCCCAAATCAAAATGAGATGAGTGAATTCTCATCTGGAAGGGTTAACCCGCAGATGGG
>JAGOFZ010000226.1 GCA_017996955.1 Longilinea sp. | reverse complement strand
AACAGCATGGCCACCACAATGCCCGCCAGATTATCGGTAAAGTAGAGGCCCAGCGGCGTCAGCCAGCGGCCCAGCACCCCCTGACGCCCAAAGACCAGCAGCAGCGCCACCCCCGCCGCCGTGTGCGGAATGATCACGGGCAGATCCACCAGCGCCTCCACCCAGCCCTTGCCCGGGAAGCTGGCCCGCGCCAGCACAAAGGCCAGCGGCAGGCCCAGCAGCAGGCCCAGTGCGGTGGCAATGCCCGCCCCGGCAAAGGTGACGCCCAGCGAGCGCAGCACCTCGGCATCCACCAGGGTTTGGGCCAGCGCCGCCGGGCTGGATGAGAACAGCAGGCTCAGCAGCGGCAGCAAAATGAAGGCCAGCAGCAGCGCCCCGGCCAACCAGAAACGGCGGGGAATCTCGCGGCGCTTCATGGCTCGGCGGTCACCAGCGGCTGCAGGCTGGCGGGCAGATTGGTGTAACCGTTGGCGGTGGCCGTATCCAGGAGCGGATGCTGGGCGGCAGCCATCACCGCGCGCCCCTCAGGGCTGAGCAGAAAGGCGATATACTGCTCGGCGGCCGCGCTGTGCGGCGCATTGCCCGGAATGGTGATGCCGTAGCCAATCGGTGCGCCCTGAAAAACCGGATTCACGCTGGCAAAGCGCTGAAAATCAAGCTGGACGGTGGCCCGGGCATACTCTGCGGCATAGTCGGGGCTGCCCAGGTTCAGCGCGTCGGGCAGGGTCAGCAGTTCCAGGTTGTGCTGCTGGATGACCGTCTCGTACTCAAAGGCGTAATCCAGGTCGCCGGATTCCAGCAGGGCAATCAACTGAATGCTGGCGCCGCGCAGGATCACATGCGCGCCGGGTTGATTCTCCAGCACCTCTGGCACATGGATGATGGTGCTGCCATCGGCCCCCGGCTCCAGGTTGATCGGGTAGCGGAACTGCCCCGCAAACTGGTCAAAGAACAGGGTGGGCTGGTCAGACAAATCCTGTGCCAGGGTGTAAGCCATCAGGGCGCGGTAGCCAGCGGCATCGAAGCGCGGGTCGGCAATCCCCACGCGCACATCGGGGCGGGCCAGAATCTCCGTCCAGTTCTCGGGGGTAATCTCAGCAGCGTAGGCGCTCTGGGGGGTGTAGGCAAGGCCCAGGCGGTTGCCTGCAAAGCGGATATACCAGTCGGCGTAGGGCTGCCCGGTGTCGGGGTCGTTCACGGCATACATCAGCATGGGGATGAGCGCATAGTCGGCGGTAGCCACCACATCAATCGGCTCGTGCAGCTCTGTCACATGCCGGATGACCTGGATGCTGCCGTGAAACTCGTTCTGCACATCAATATCGGGGTATTGGGCCTCAAAGGCTTTTTCCAGCGCGTCAAACGGGGTGATGAGGCTGCCCGCGCAAAAGACTACCAGCGGGGTTTTGCCCGGCGGTTTGCAGCCGCCCAGCAGGGTCAGGGTTAAGGCCAGCAGGCAGAACAGCAGCGTAGATTTTTTCATGTCAGGCTCCAGGTGGGGAAAAAAAGACCTCCCCTTCGCTCCCGCGCCGGGGAAGGAAGGGGAGGTGTGCGGGGGTGGGCTAACAGCCCGGCGCCCTTGATTTTACTTGACTTCGATGGAAACCACGTCTTTGACCCAGAAGCTGCTTTCAAAGCCGGGCATCACACTCTTGAGCTGCCCGGATTCGTTGAAGGCAATCAGACAGTCGGCGCAGGCGCGCACATCTGCCAGGGCGGCTTCGGCAATATAGCCATCGCTCGCGGTGATGACGAGGGTGGTCGCTTCGGGTTTGAGGCCCGCCAGGTCGAGCAGGGCATTCAGGCGCACACCTTCGGCGGTCTGGTCACCCTTCTTGGGGTGCACCACGTTCAGCGTCACCACCTCCATGCCGTGCATCTCGTCCATTGTCCAGGCAGTTTCCGCCGTCACCAGCCCTTTGATCGTCAGGGCGGCATCGGGGTTGGTGGGCTGGGCCACTGCCGTGGTGGCGGTGGGTTCGGGGGCGGTGGTGGCTGTGGGCTCCACCGGTGCGGCGCCAAAATTCACCACAATCTGAACCAATCCGCCAGCCATTTCCTTCTTGCTCAGGTCTGCGCCCACCAGCCGCAGCGGAAAATCTTCATCCGTCAGCACGTTGCCGTTCACCTGGTAAGCCACCAGGATATTATCGTTGTGCTGGATGGCAGCGCTGTCGAGCGTGACGGTGTAGCCATCGGCCGAGATCACGTCCACGGTGTAGCCGGCGGATGCCGCGTCATCTGAGAAGGCATCGTCGCCGTGTTTGGTTTCATCATCCACGCGACCCACCAGCTCCCAGAGGGGCACGCCGGTCCAGGTTTGGGCCTTGTCGTCGGTCCATTCGGCCTGGTGGCAGGCGCCCGTCGAGCAGGATTCAAACGTGCCGCGGTCCACCGTATCGGTGATGGCGCCGGTCAGTTCCAGGTTCCAGTCGGCGGTCAGCGGCTTGTAGCTGACGGCACTGACCCACTTGATGGCCCAGTGACCATCCACGATCTGGTTGCCCTCCGGGCTGATGACCATCAGGCGCAGGGCGCCTTCTTCTTCGGCGTTCAGCGGTGCGCCGGCGCGTTCATAGGCCAGCAGCACCTGCAGCGAACCCGGGGCAGCAATTTCATCGCCGGTGCCGGGGTCATAGGTGATAAATTCGCCGTTGGCAATCTGGTCGGGCGAGAAGGTCATGGCGTAGCCATCTTCTGCCGTAATCTGAATCGCCTGGTCAGTCTTCAGCCCATCCACCTCATCCAGCAGGTCGGTGAGCAGCACGCCGCGGTACAGCTCTGGCACGGTGATTTTGCCCGTGCTGCTCTTGGTACCGGCATAGCCCTCGGTGACGGGCAGTTTTTGCAGGTCTGCCAGGGTAAAGGTCTTGGTTTCAGTCAATCCGGTGAGGGTCAGCACCACCTCACCAGTGGGTTTGGGGGTGCAGGCCGCAAGCAGCAGCACCAGAATCATAATAGCAAGCATCAGACGAGTTTTCATTCAATCAGCCCTTTCTGTATAGTTGTATGGATGTAATTATACTGTTAATTCAAAGTTCAGGCCATTTCTAATGGCGCAGTCTCAGCCTCAGCCGC
>JAGOFZ010000225.1 GCA_017996955.1 Longilinea sp. | reverse complement strand
GTTTGAGGGAGGATACTCCCAGGCTGACTGTTGCCGGAATGGCGCCTACACTGACCAGAAACGGCGCCCCGGCGACCGACTGGCGAATGCGCTCGGCAATATGCAAGGCGGTAACGTCATCCGTTTCAACCAGAAGGATGCAAAGCTCATCGCCACCGTAACGGGTGACGATATCGGCATCACGCACCACCTGGCGACAGCGATCGGCAAGCTGGCATAAGATTTCGTTGCCGACGATATGGGAATAGGTGTCGTTCAGGGTCTTGAAGCGGTCAATATCCATCATGATGGCTGATAGAGGACGGCCGTAACGCTGGGCGCGGTCAACCTCCTGGGCGCCGAGATCCATCAGGCCGCGGTAGTTGTACAGGCCCATCAAATCATCAGTGACGGCCAGGCGCTGAACCTCGGCAACCAGCTCGGCCTTGGCAACAGCCAGAGCAATCTGCCGCCCGGCCTGTTCAGCAAGAGCGGCTTCATCGGGGGTGAATTTATGGGGCTGGGTATAGCCCATAATCAAAGCACCCAATTTTTGGTCACCAACAATCAGGGGAATTCCCATGATTGAAGCTTCATTAAAATGACGAGCAATCCGAGAGCTGATATATGATGAGTGATAGGCATCTTCCACAATCAGGACCCGCCGGGCATTCAGTACCGATTCGGTCAGCGTGATTTCGCCGTTCACCACTTCTGTGGCTGAATAGGCTGCCCCCTGCTGACCAGAGGCAGAAGCGGGGATGGGCCGCTGATTGGCTTCATCCCATAATGTGATGTAGGCGGCATCCATCCCAAAGAGGGATTGAACCCGGTTAGCCAGACCATCCAGCAAGGCTTCCAATGAGGGTGCCGATATGGCTATACGACCTATTTCATTTAGTATTGAGAGGCGATGGGCGTTCTCGCGAACCGTCTCAAACAGGCGGGCGTTTTGCAAAGCCAGGGCCGCCTGGTTGGCGAAGGCTTGAAGCGTATCGGCCTGATTGGCAGAAAATGAATTGGGTGCAGCGCTTTGAAGGTTAATGAAGCCAATGATGACGCCTTGATGTTGAATCGGGATGGTGGCCAATGAGCGCACCCACTGCATATGCTCAGAGCCCTGCTGGTGGATAACAGCCGCGGCCTCTGCCACAATGACCGGGCGGCCCGATTCGGCGGCCTGGCGCATGACGGGCGTGTTCATAACGGCATGGACTGGCAGATCATTGCCCACATTAGAGCGCCGCTGGTAACCCTGGGCACGAAGCACCTCAGCCCGGCCGTTATCCACCAGCATAATATTGACGGCGTCGTGCGCGGCGACTTTGCCGATGTTTGCCATGATGCTGTCTAACACACTATCGAGGCTCAGGGAGGCATTGAGATCTGCCGCCGATTTACCCAGGGCTTCGGCCAGTTTGCGGGCGCTGCTTTCGGCAGCCAAAAGCTGGCGGTTCTGATTATCGTAATGCTGGCGCTGGATGGCCAGGCCAACCAGACTGGCAGCCAGGCGGAGGGCGTCTTCTTCGCCGGTGGTCCATTCGCGCTCATGCAGGGCATCGGCCACACAGATGCCCCCCCACCAGCGGGTAAAGACGAAGATGGGGACCACCAGGATAGATTTGCTGCCCCGGAACAACGACCCGGTTGGCGAGAGACTGGCGCGGGCTTTGACAATTTTATTGCGAGATAACAGATCGGCCCAGCGGCCAAAGCCAGAGCGGGCCGCATCAATGAAAAACTGATCGTTATCTGAGGCGTTTACGGCACCAGGCGCCACCCATTCATAGCGATAGTTGGGATAGACGCGGCCATCTGCGTTGATGGCGTTTTCAAAAATGGAGACGTGGGTGGAAGCTGTGGCCCAACCCAGAGCTTCAATGGCATTGCGGATGCTTTCTTCCAACTGTTCTTTAGACAGGAATTGTTCGGCCGCGAGGGTGATAGCTTCCAGAAGCGATTGACGGGAGCGAAGCTCCTGTTCAACTCGTTTGCGCTCGGTGATATCTTTGACAGCCGCGATGAGATAGGTGATGTGCCCCTGTTCGCTGCGAACAAAGGACAAGGTGAGAATGCCCCAGACCACGGTTCCGTCTTTACGCACAAAGCGCTTTTCGATTTGCGTGCGACTGCTATCCTCGGTAATGGCCTGGCGAATCTGGTTGACTTCAATGGCGTAATCGGCGGGGTGGGTAAAGTCTCGGCTGGACATGCCGCGCAGTTCGGCGGCAGTGTAACCCAGAAAAGATTGCAGTTCGGCGTTGGAATCCAGGATAATGCCCACAGGATCGGAAACAGCCATGCCAACCCCGGCAT
The DNA here is from genome assembly GCA_017996955.1 of Longilinea sp. Taxonomy (GTDB): domain Bacteria; phylum Chloroflexota; class Anaerolineae; order Anaerolineales; family Anaerolineaceae; genus JAGOFZ01. The sequence goes on along the minus strand of JAGOFZ010000225.1, from coordinate 864 downwards.
TATGGAAGATGGCGCGCAGCCGTTCTTCGCCAACAAGCTGGGCGCGCACAGCAGCCTTGCGCTCTAAAAAGCGCATAAACTGTTCTGAGACCTGGGACATGAGGCGAAAATCTTCCTCGGCCCAGGTGCGGGGGGTGGTTTCCATGCTGGCGCCGAGCAAACCAGCCAACTGATTGGCTACCAGGAGGGGATAGACCAGAATGGATTCAACGCCGCTGCGGGCCAAATATTCGCGTTCTTTAGTGGCTTCGGGAGGTAATTCTGACAGAGTATTGGTGCAGATGATTTCCATCTGGTGCAGGCGGGCCGACAACCAGGGCAGGGCAGCCAGATCAACAAGGTCATTGACGCGGGGGGCGGGTAAATCGGGTCTGTGCCACTGGTACTGCTGGTTGATTCGCAGGCCTTGATCGGCAAATAGAATCAGGCGGATGCGATCGATCCGGCCGAATTCGGCGGTGAACTGGAGGGCGCGAGTGATTCTTTGTTCAACATCGGGGTCAGAACCGCTGAAGAAATCACCCGAGATCGAAGAAACCATTTGCTCGAGGGCCAGACGGCGCTCGAGTTTTTGGCCCTCCTGACTGCGAGCATTGAGCAGCTTCTCAAAAGCGATAGCCAGGGTACGAACAAAGCCCATGACCATCCCGGCAAGGATCAGAGCGAGAAGCCCGGCAAGGCCGCTGTATGCCAGGGAAGACATGGGCAATTCTTCGGGGGTAAGCTGGACGAGGAACAGGCCATAGGTAAAACACAAAACAGCAGAAATGACCGCGCCCAATGCGCCAAAGAAAAAGCCGGAAGCCATGACTACGGCCAAAAGCCCCGCGGCAAGACCCAGGCCGTTTTCACGTCCCAGAATCC
>JAGOFZ010000023.1 GCA_017996955.1 Longilinea sp. | reverse complement strand
CGGGTGCGCTGCTGCTCTATTCCTCCATCATTGCCTATCTGATTTATGCCCGCGCCGGCTATTACAAGCCCGGCGCGCTGCCGCGGATTTTACGCAAGACCTACAAGGGCGCGGTCAATTCCAGCCTGGGCATTCTGGCGATGGTGGGCATGGCGGTGATCATGTCGCACAGCGGGATGACCAACCTGCTGGCGCAGGGGCTCAGTGTGAGTTTTGGCGCGGCGGTGTACCCGGCGGTGGCGCCGTTCATCGGCGCGCTGGGGGCGTTCATCACCGGCAGCAATAACAATTCCAACGTGCTGTTTGCCGCGCTGCAAATGCGCACCGCCGAGCTGCTGGGGCTGGATGTGCCGCTGATTCTGGGGGCGCAGACGGCGGGCGGCTCGCTGGGCAGCGTGATGGCCCCCGCCAAGGTGATTGTGGGCTGCTCAACCGTGGGTCTGGGCTCCAGCGAGGGGGTGGTGATGGGCAAAATCCTGATCTACGGACTGATCCCGGTGGCGCTGGTGGCCGTGCTGGTGCTGTTCTTCTGATTTACGCCTGCCGCGTGGGTGCGCCCGTACCTGGCTCTTGATTATGCAAGCAATTTTCTGTAACTTTACAAAGGTGCCGAAACAATTTTAAGCCTGGGTGCCCGGCAGAATTCAAGCAACCTTCAGGACATTAATCGTGTCTACTTTTTCGGGGCAAGGCCAGTCCGCCCCTGCAAATCCTTACAGGGTGCTGCGCGACCCTCGCCGTTTCGGCGCTCTGTCGAGAGCGCCGCTTCGGCGCTCCGGCGGGAGTGCAGGGTGCTGCGCGACCCCGAAAGAGCCGCCGGGGATTGAAATCCCCGGCTAACGAAGAACAAGTCGGCTGCGCCGACTCCGTCTGGATGAGTCCGCTTTAGCGGACTTGGTTTTAGCCAGGCGGCGACTTCAGTACCCCCTACGGGGCACATGTCGCCGCCGGTGGTGAGCAGGTCGCGAAGCACCCTGTAAGGGTCGCGCCGGTTGTTATTGGGTGTAGGGGCGCACCTGTGTGCGTGCGGCCCTGCAAGGGCTGTGCGCCCGGCGTAATTTTAATGTTACTCAGGGCGGTCAACCTGTTCAGGTTGCACGCACGCAGGACCGCCCCTACAAATCCTTGCGGGATGCTGCGCGACCCTTTGCAGGGTGCTGTGCGACCCCTTTGCAGAAAAACCCTTGTCCGCCGACCAACAATCCCAAAACCTAAACCCTGATTCGCGGTACAATACACCCAAAATCATCAACTTTGGATGTGAGGGATACAATCGTGACTCATATTTTTGATCAATTCAAACTCAGCGGGCAGGCGGCAGTGGTGACGGGCGGCGCCGGGCTGCTGGGCAAGGGCTTCTGCCGCTCGCTGGCGCAGGCCGGCGCCGGTGTGATTGTGGCCGACCTCAACACGGCCGCGGCTGAAGCCGTGGCTGCCGAACTGCAATCTGAGGGCCTGGCGGCGCTTGGCGTGGGCGTGGATGTGACCAACCCCGACTCGGTGCGCGCCATGGTGGAAGCCTGCACCAACACCTACGACCGTCTGGATATCCTGGTCTGCTCTGCCGCCATGGACCCCAAATTTGATCAGGACAATGTGGGGCAGCAGGGCGCCAACGCCTTTGAAAATTATCCCCTCACGGCCTGGCGGCAGGCGCTGGATGTGAACCTGACGGGCATGTTCCTGTGCGCCCAGGCGGCCGTCCAGCCGATGATTGCCCAGGACCACGGCGTGATCATCAACATTTGCTCCACATACGGGCTTGTGGGCCCCGACCAGCGCCTCTACCGCCGCCCCGGGCAGGAGACGCAAAATTACAAGCCGGTTTTCTATTCGGTGACCAAGGCCGGTGTGCTGGGCCTGACACGTTACCTGGCGACCTATTACGCTGGCCGCAACATCCGCGCCAATGCGCTGACCCCCGGCGGGGTGTATAACAATCACGATGAAGTCTTCACCCAGCAGTATTCGGCCCGCACGGTGCTGGGCCGCATGGCCCGCCGTGAGGAAATGAACGGCGCCATGCTCTTCCTGGCCTCCGATGCGTCTTCGTACATGACCGGCGCCAACCTGGTGGTAGATGGGGGCTGGACGGCATGGTAGCCCGCCCCGAAGTGCTGGCCATCATCCCGGCGCGCGGCGGCTCCAAGGGCATCCCGCGCAAGAACATCCGCAATTTTGCCGGCTACCCGCTGATTGCCTACAGCATTGCCGCGGGCCTGCAGGCCGAAACAGTCACACGGGTCATCATCTCTACCGATGACGCCGAGATTGCCGCCGTGGCGCAGCAGCACGGCGCCGAGGCGCCCTTCCTGCGCCCGGCCGAATTTGCCCAGGACGCCACCACCGACCTGCCCGTGTTTGAACACGCGCTGCGCTGGCTGGCTGAACACGAAAACTATCACCCCGACCTGGTGATTCAACTGCGCCCCACCTCGCCCATCCGCCCGCCCGCGCTGGTGGATGAGGCCGTGCGGCTGCTGCTGGCCCACCCCGAGGCCGACTCGGTGCGCGGCGTGGTGCCGGCCGGGCAAAACCCGCATAAGATGTGGCGGCTCACCGGCCCCGAAAGCCCAATGGTCCCGCTGCTGGAAGTGCCCGGCATAGCCGAGCCCTACAACGCCCCCCGCCAGATCCTGCCGCCCGTGTACTGGCAGACCGGGCATATTGACGTGATCCGCCCGGCGGCAATTTTGGAGCAGGGCTCGATGAGCGGGCGCACCATTCTGCCCATTCTGATTGACCCCAACTACACCGTGGATATTGACACCCCGCGCGACTGGCAGCGGTACGAGTGGCTGGTCTGGTACGGCGGCCTGGAGATGGTCACCCCGCACCGGCCCCGCCGCCCGCTGCCCCCCAGGGTCTCGCTGATCATCATGGATTTTGACGGCGTCTTGACCGACAACCGCGTCTGGACCGACCAGGCCGGGCACGAGAGTGTGGCGGCCTTCCGCGGCGACAGCATGGGCCTCAACGAGCTGCGCCACCGGCTGGGCACCCAGGCGCTGGTGCTCTCGCGCGAGGCCAACCCGGTGGTCTCGGCGCGCTGCAAGAAGATGAACATCCCCTGCATCCAGAGCGCGCTGGACAAAGGCTCAACCCTGCCCGCCCTGCTGGCTGAATATCACGTCTCACCTGCCGAGGTGGTCTATATTGGCAACGACATTAACGATTTACCGTGCTTCCCACTGGTGGGCTGTGCGGTAGTCCCCGCAGATGCCGAACCTGCCGTGCTCCGTGAAGCCGACCTGGTGCTGACCCGCACAGGTGGTCACGGCGCGGTGCGCGAACTCTGCGATCTTATTTTGCAAAACAATCAGGAGTAACTTTTATGACTCGTGCTGTAAAAATTGGCGACCGGATGATCGGTGACGGCTACCCGACCTATATCATTGCCGAAATTGGCATCAATCACAACGGCGATATTGAAATTGCCAAGCAGTTGATTGACGCCGCCAAACACGCCGGCGTGGATGCGGTCAAATTCCAGAAGCGCACACCCGAGCTGTGCGTGCCCCCCGAACAGCGCAATCAAATGCGCGAGACGCCCTGGGGCTACATCACCTATCTGGAATACCGCTACAAGACCGAGTTTGGCGCTGAAGAATACGCCGAAATTGACCGCTACTGCCAGCAGGTGGGCATTGACTGGTTTGCCTCGGTGTGGGATGAGCCCTCGGTGGATTTTCTGGAGCAGTTCAACCCGCTGTGCTACAAGGTCCCCTCGGCCTCGCTGACCGATCATGGGCTGCTGCGGCACCTCAAGAACACCGGGCGCCCCATCATCCTCTCGACGGGCATGTCCACCATGGAACAGATCCGCACGGCAGTGCCCCTGCTGGATATGGACAAGCTGGTGATCTGCCATACCACCAGCGCCTATCCCTGCGAGCCCGAAGAGCTGAACCTGCGCATGGTGCAGACCCTGCGCGACATCTATCCCTGCCCGATTGGTTACTCCGGGCACGAGGTGGGGCTGGTGCCTTCCGCCGTGGCTGTGGCGCTGGGCGCCTGCGTGGTAGAGCGGCACATCACCCTCGACCGGGCCATGTGGGGCAGCGACCAGGCCGCCTCGGTGGAGCCGGGCGGGTTTGAGCGCCTGGTCAAATACATCCGCGTGACCGAGCAGTCTGTGGGCGATGGCGTCAAGCGCGTCTATGCCAGCGAACTGCCCTCACAGCGCAAGCTGCGCCGGGTCAACGGCGAGTCGTAGCGCGGGCCTGGGGTTAGAAATTCGGGCGTGCGGCTTTAGGCCGCACGCCTGTTTTTTTATTTTGTTGGGTCGAAAGAGGGAAAAAGACAAGTTTCATTTCCAAAGTGTAAATTAGGCTTGACAAAATGTAAAGCTTGCTGTATACTAATGACATTCAGAAAACAGAATAGGAGAACAGGAAATGAAAAAAGCTGGAAAACAATACATGGTACGATTTTCAATATCGATGTGGATATATGCTCTTGTGCTGGTCTTGGCGGTCTTATTTGTGAATGCGAACCGCGAGTCAGCCTTGCGGTTCCCGGTGATGCTGCTCCCGGCAGTACCCATATTCTTTGCACTTTTGGCTTTTGTGAACTACTTTCAAACCATGGATGAACTGCAAAAGCGCATCCAGCTGTACGCGCTGGCTTTGTCTGTGGGGGGGACGGCCATGATTGCAATGACCTATGGGCTGCTTGAATTGGTCGGCGCGCCGCATCTTTCGTGGGTGTGGATATTTCCGCTCATCGTGGGGTTGTGGGGCCTCGGCGTTTATATCGCCTCACGAAGGTTCTCATGAAGAACCAGCTTAAAGTGCTGCGCGCACAGCGTGACTGGTCACAAGCTGACCTGGCGGACCGCCTGGACGTTTCCCGCCAGACGGTCAACGCGATCGAAACGGGCAAATACGATCCCAGTCTGCCGCTGGCTTTCAAGATCGCACGCCTGTTTGGGGTGACGATTGAGCAAATCTTTGAAGAGGAGCCCGAAGAGGGAAGGACTTAGATCCGATCTTAATAATGATATGGGGCGTAATAGGCCGGCGGTTGCACCGCCGGCCTACTGCTCCCCAGTAAATATTTTTCAGATAGCTACTAAAAGGGAAACCGGGTTACTGCGCCTCGGTGCAGGGCTTGCGGTGGAGGTGTTTGGCGGCGCGGTATTTGCTCAGGTTGCCCATCAGGCGGCAGAGCCCGGCAGGAATCACGGGGCGGTTTCCGGGCAATGCTTGTCGCCTTGATGGGGTTTTGGACGCCGCGTCTTTTCAGCAGTGCTATAATTAAGCGTACAGGAGCCGCCCATGGTTGAAATCCACCACATCAACGAAATCCGCCCCCGGCTGCTGGGGGAATTTGAGGCCATGCCCTTCACCCCCCGCACCGAGGCGATTGCCGAGGCTTACCGCTGGGGGCAGCAGCTTCACGCGGGGCAGCAGCGCCTGAGCGGCGAACCCTATTTTGAAACCCACTGCGTCTGGGTGGCCTCGCTGGTGGACCGGCTGGTCGCCAACGAAGCCTGGACGATTGCCGCCCTGCTGCACGACAGCGTGGAAGACCGTGACTCCAGCTTTGACGCCATTCGCGAGCACTTCCCCGGCGGGCTGGGCGAGGAGGTGGCCCGCGTGGTGGATGGCGTGACCAAGCTCAGCGCGCCCAAAGACGGCCGCACCCGTGAGATGGCCACCCTGGCCAAGATCGCCCGCTTCCGCGACCCCGGCGTTTTCCTGGTCAAGCTGGCCGACAAAACCCACAACATGATGACGGTGGGCCATATGCCGCCCGAAAAGCGCCGCCAGAAGGCCGTGGAGGCCATTCGGGCCTATGGCAAGCTGGCGGGCATCCTCAACTGCTACCGCTGGCGCCGCTTCCTGGAAGATATCTCCTTCCCCCATGCCGAGCCCGAGACCTATACCTTTGTCAAAAGCCGCATTGACAGCGACCCCCGCCTGCAGCCTGTGACCATCAATCAGACCATGACCCACCTGGGCGAACTGATGGATCGCGCCGGCATTGACGGCCGCGTGGAGATCATCGTCAACGGTTACTGGCAGGCCTGGCAGAAGCTGCGCCGCATGGCGCGCGTCCGCAAGACCTCGTTGAGTAATTTTGGCGATCTGAACGACCTGATTTCATACCGCCTGATTGTGAACAGCAATGTGGAATCCGACTGCTACCTGCTGCTGGCGCGGGTCAACCGTTTTTTGGCCTCATTTTTGGATCAGGACCGCTTTGATGATTATATTGCCAGCCCGCAGAACGGCTACCGCGCCCTGCAGGTCACCGGGTTGATGCCCGGCCTGGGCGCGATTGAAATTGCCATTGCCACCGACGAAATGGAAGGCGAAAACCTGTGGGGCATTGTGTACAACATTCAGCAGGGGCGCGATATCAGCCTGTACCGCCCGGTGGAAATTTTGACCCCCTCTGGCGGCACCCGCTTTGTGCCCGAAGGCTCCACCGTGCTGGATGCGGTGGCTTCCATTCAACAGGAATTTTTGCTCGACAAGATCAGCGCCATCAAAATTAACGACCGGCTGGCCCACCTGTGGGACCGGGTGCAGCCCGGCGATCTGGTGGAAGTGGTGACGGGCGGGCAGCGCCTGCACCCCACCGAAGAATGGCTGGGACACTGCAACGCCTCTACCCAGCGGCTGGTGCAGGCCGTGCTGGCCACCGAGGCGCTCAAACGCCAGGCGGAGGAGGGCCGCCAGATGCTCCGCCCGCTGCTGATGGCGCGCGGCATCATCAACCTGGATGATGTGCACGCGTTGGAACCCGACCGCCTGACCAATCTGCTGGAGCGGCTGGGCTGCAGCGGGGTTGAAGACCTGTATGTGGCTTTTGGCGGCGGGGCCATCCGCCCGACCGAGCTGGTGGATGTGCTGAACGAGGTGGGCCTGACCTGCGAAACCCTGCAGTGGACGACGATCAACCTGGAAGGCACCGCCGCGTCCAACCGTCCGGGGGTGCTGGCCCGGCTGGCGGGGCTGGTGTTCAACGCCGGGGGCAATATTCTGCGCTCGGTGAACAACACCCTGCCCGGCGGCGGGTTTGAGCTGCGGATTGTGGTGCGCCACCTGGAGGCCGAAAAGCATGCCTTCCTCAAGCAGGCCTTCAGCGAGTGCGATGTATCCCTCGAATGGCTGGAGATTGTGTAGGGGGCGTTCTGCGTACCAGGTTCCACGTGCGGCTGCGCGTCAGCATGAAAGTCACCGGGCCATACCCAAAACCGGATAGCCCCCCAACGAAAGACGCCACAGCCCGGCAGGTTAAACAAACCCGCCGGAGGGTTTGGCTCCGGCGGGGTCATTTTGGCAGGTTCAGCCCGGCTAGCTGCGGGCGGGCCGCTGCTCGCTCTTACGCAGGTAAAGCTTGGTGAACTCTTCGGCAATGGCTGGCAGCAGCGCCAGGCCAACCACCGTCAGCCACTTATCCCAGGACAGGAAGTGGGTGTTGAAGACGGTCTGCAGGAAGGGCACATTGACCACCAGCAGCATCAGCACAATGGACAGCGCCACGGCGTACTGCATGTACTTGTTGGAGAACAGGCCCAGGCGGAAGACCGAGGCCCGCTCAGAACGCACGGTGTAGGCACGGAACAGCTCGCACAGCGAGAGCGTGACAAAGGCCATCGTCTCGGCGGTCTTCACATCGGCCACATGCACCCAGTCGTTGAACTGGATGAGGAACCAGATCGGGTTCATGCCATCGGGGATGGTGATGCCGGCGGTATGCTGCAGCTCCCAGATCAGGCCAATGGCAAAGGCGGTCAGCACGGCGCCGGTCTGCATGATGGTTTGAATGCCGATGCCCAGCCGCATGGATTTGTTGATGATCGGCTCTTTCTTGGGCCGCGGGGCGCGCTCCATCACATCGGGGTCGCCTTTTTCCATCGCCAGGGCCAGCGCCGGGGCGCCATCGGTCAGCAGGTTGAGCCACAGCAGTTGGATGGCCGTCAGCGGGGTGGGGACGCCTGCCAGCGTGGCGAGGAAGATGATCATAATCTCGGCCACGTTGGAAGACAGCAGGAAGAACACAAACTTGCGGATGTTCGCATAGATGATGCGCCCCTGCTCCACTGCCGAGACGATGCTGGCGTAGTTATCATCGGTCAGCACCATGTCGGCGGTTTCTTTCGCCACATCGGTGCCGGTGATGCCCATCGCCACGCCAATATCCGAGGCCTTGATCGCCGGCGCATCGTTGACGCCGTCGCCGGTCATGGCAACCACCTCATCGTTGGCGCGCAGCGCATCCACAATGCGCATCTTATGTTCCGGCGAAACCCGGGCAAAGACATCGGTGTGCTGCACTTCGTGCTGCAGCTCGGCATCGGTCATCTCATTCAACTGCGCGCCGGTCAGCACCTGGTGCCCCGGCGAGAGCAGATGAATGCTTTCGGCAATGGCCTTGGCGGTGTTGGGGTAGTCGCCGGTGATCATAATGGTGCGGATTCCGGCGCCGCGGGCGGTTTCGAGCGCCGGGCGGACTTCGGTGCGGGCCGGGTCAATCATGCCGATCAGACCCACAAAGATCAGGTCCCGCTCCAGATCATCGTTATCCACCTCTTCGGGCAGGGCCGGGATGGCGCGGTAGGCCACACCCAGCACCCGCAGCGCGCCCTGCGTCATGGTGTCGTTGGCGGCCAGAATACGGGCGCGGGCGGCCTCATCCAGCGGCAGAGCCTGGTCGTCAGAAATGTGCTGATAGCGGTTGCACAGGTTCAAAACCACATCTGGCGCACCCTTGACGGCAATGGTGTACTGTTGCGCGTGATGGTACAGCGTGGCCGGGGTGATCTCGCTGCGCGGGTCGTTGATCAGGTGCATGGTGACCATGCGCTTGCGGGTCGAGTCGAAGGGGATTTCGTTCTCGCGCGGGAAGGCGGCAATCAACTGCTCCAGGCCCAGTCCGGCTTTGGCTGCGGCCACAATAATAGAGCCTTCGGTGGGGTCGCCGATGATGCGGTACACGGGGTCGCCGCCTTCTTCGGAGGGCGTCACTTCCAACTGGGCATCGTTATTCAATACGCCCAGCCAGAGGGCGGTCATGGCGGCGGGGTACTGGTGCAGGTTCACAGCTTTGCCATCCACCATAAATTCGCCCTGCGGGCGGTAGCCCGTGCCAGTCACATCCACAAACTGACCATCCACCCAGAGCTTGGTGACGGTCATCTCGTTCTGGGTGAGGGTGCCGGTCTTATCCGAGCAGATGACGGTGGCTGAACCCAGCGTCTCTACGGAGGAGAGGCGGCGGATGAGCGCGTGGCGGTGCACCATCTCGCGCATGCCCAGCGCCAGGCTGATGGTCACAACTGCTGGCAGGCCCTCGGGCACGGCAGCAATTGCAAGACTGACGGCGATCATGAACAGATCCACCACTTCTTCCAGGCCAGTGGCGGTGGTGAACAACTCGGCGAAGCCCATGGACCCCAGGGCGCGGATCAGCCCAACCAGGAAGACCAGGCCGCAGACCGCCAGCGCGCCGTAGCCCAAAATCTTGCCCAGTTGATCCAGGCGCTGCTGCAGGGGGGTGTTTTCTTCTTCCACACTTTGCAGCATGGTGGCAATCATGCCGAGCTGGGTGTGCATGCCGGTGCTGGTCACCACACCGCGGCCGCGGCCGTAATTGACCACTGTGCCCATAAAGACCGTGTTCTTGCGGTCACCGAGGGGAATATCCCGGTCAAGTGAGATGGTGGCGTTTTTCTGCACCGGCACCGATTCACCCGTCAGGGCGGCTTCTTCGGCGCGCAGGTTCACGGCTTCCAGCAGGCGAATATCGGCGGGCACAAAATTACCCGCTTCCAGATAGACAATATCACCGGGCACCAGCTCGCGCGCCGGCACGGAGATGCGGTGCCCGCTGCGCAGCACCTGCGCTTCGGGGGCCGCCAGTTTCTTCAAGGCTGCCAGGGCCTGTTCGGCCCGGCTTTCTTGAATGACGCCCAGAACCGCATTGAGGACGACAATGGAAAGGATGGCGCCGGCGTCAATCCATTCGCCCAGCAGGGCCGAGACCACCGCCGCCACGATCAGCAGAATAATGACAAAATTATTGAGCTGGTCAATGACCATTTTAAGGAAGGTGGTGCGGGGGGCTTCCACCAGTTGATTCAGACCGTACTGCGCCTGGCGCTTTTCGGCTTCTTCGGCGGTCAGGCCCTGTTCGATCTGTGTACCCAGGCTGCTCAGCACTTCTTCGGCGCTCAGCGCGTGCCAGGTTACCGAGAAGTCCTCTGCGGCGGGCTTCTCCGAGGGATGAGACGATACAGTCATAGGCTATGCTCCAACAATAAGGATTAAGGGCGGCTGAGCCGCCCGGGGATTGGCCTGGGGTTATTCGCCTGTCATCCCCGGACCGATATAGGCGCCGGGGAGAATGGTGGCATCTTTGGGGATGACCACGATGCCATCCCGCACCACATAATTTTCGCCGTCAATATCGGTGCCGCGCGGGAAGGGCCGGATGACCACATTGCTGCCGATGCGGGCATTTTTATCCACAATGGCGCCTTCCACATGGGCGCCGTTGCCAATGCCAATCGGCACATTGCCGTCGGTCGACTCACAGGCGACATTGTCATAGTAGTCGGCGCCCATCATCACCGTATCCACAATCCGCACATTGCTGCAAATGCGGCTGCGCACACCGATCACCGAGTGGCGGATATCGGCGTTTTGGATGCAGCAGCCTTCAGCCAGCAGCACATTTTCCAGCGAGCTGTTTTCTACGGTTGAGCCGGGCAGGTAGCGGGCGTGGGTATAGATGGGGCGATCCTGGTCAAAGAAGTTGAAAGGCGGGTTGGGGTCTGCCAGTGCCAGGTTGGTATCATAAAACGAGCGGATCGTTCCAATGTCTTCCCAGTAGTCGTCAAAGTGATAGGCATACACCGAGTGGGTCTGAAGCGCATTGGGAATGACATGCGTGCCAAAATCGTCAAAAGAGGTCTTTTCCACCAGCTCAATCAGGGCTTCAATTTTGAACAGGTAAATGCCCATCGAGCCGAGGAAGGGGCGCCCGGCATCGCTGCGGCTGACCATCTCCTGCAGGGTGGCGGGGTCGCGGGGTTTTTCGGCAAAGCGGGTGATGTGCTGGGTGGCATCCACCTTGAGGATGCCAAAGCGCCCGGCTTCGCCAGCCGGCACAGGCTGCACAGCCACGGTGATGTCGGCGTCATTATCCCAGTGGAACTGGGACATGGCAGCGTAATCCATGCGGTAGAGGTGATCGCCCGCCAGGATGAGCACATCTTTGGCGCGGGCGGCGCGAATTTCGTAGAGCTGCTTGCGCACGGCATCGGCAGTGCCCTGGTACCAGTCTTCGCTGGCGATGGTCTGCTCCGCCGCCCAGACCTGCACCCAGCCGAGGTGGAAGGTATCAAACTGGTAGGTGCGGGTGATATGCCGGTGCAGCGACACCGAGTTGAACTGCGTCAGCACGGCAACGTGGAAGATGCCCGAGTTGATGCAGTTGCTGATGGGAATATCAATGAGCCGGTACTTGCCCGCAATTGGCACGGCAGGCTTCGAGCGCACTTTGGTCAAAGGGTACAGGCGGGCGCCGCGCCCACCGCCCAGAATCACAGCCAGCACATTATCCAGCGATGACATAGACTCCTCCTCCGGCTCATTAAATTAAAAGTCACTTGTACACCGAGAGTATAGCACAAAGCCCATTTTAATGGGTGCGTCCGATTCAAACTTAAATGGCGTGACTTATGTCGTGATTTTAAACAGCCCGCTCAGGCTTTAAATTTTCTAGAATCTCAGAATACCTCACACAGTTTAAGTAACCAGGATGAAGTATGATAAAATACAAAACAGCTTCACATTCTTAGGAGGAGAAATGTATTGCTCATCGTGTGGCACAAAAAATGAAGATGGTGTTAATCAGTGCGTATCTTGTGGCGCCAGTCTGATTTCGACCCCGGCCCCGGTTATGCCCCCGCCGCCAGCCTATCAGCCTTATCCCCAGCCCCCTATTTCCAGCAAGAGCAAGTCCACTGCTGGCATCCTGGCTATTCTTTTGGGCGGCATTGGAGCGCATAAGTTTTACCTGGGCGAAACGGGAATGGGGATTCTATATCTCTTATTCTCCTGGACTGGTATTCCTCTTATTATTGGGTTGATTGAAGGGATTATTTATCTCACCCAATCTGATCAGGAATTTGCATCCAAGCATCCCTAAAAGCATGTAATGTGTATATCACGTCGGGCATGGTCGCTATGCCCGACGTGGGCTAAAAATCAGTGAGAAACAGCCCGCCCAGGGCTGCGCAGGCAGCCGGCGCCTCAAGGACATCGGTGCTGCTGCAAAACTGATTCACACTCCCAAATGAGGGCAGGCTGCGCAGCACATCAGATTGCAGCGTGGCCTGCAGTGCACTGGCAAACCGCCCGGCATCCAGAATGGTAAAAGGCCGCCCGTGGAAGGAGCGGGGTTGGGTATCCAGCGGCGGGGTGAGGCCCAGGGCGTTGTGCTGTTCGGCCAACTGCCGGGCCGCGGCGCACAGCGCGGCCTCGCGGGCGGGCCAATTGTCCGCCGCCAGGGCAGCCTGCAGGTCGGGCAGCAGGGCCTCGGCCAGGGGCAGCTGCGCAAACGCCGTGCCAAACCATTTGGCATAGGGGGTATAGCGCCGCGCCTGCAGAAAAGCCAGGCGCATCAGGTCTTGCACCAGCCGGGCGGTAATCACCCGTGAGCCCAGATCGTCGCCCAGGTCGCCGGTGCGGCCCACAAACGCCTCCTCCTGACTGATGCGCGTCCACTGGCAGGCCAGCAGATAGCGCCAAACCTCATCGGGATAGTAGGCCAGCGACTGGCGTGCCCCTTCCAGCCCCAGATCATCGTGATAGACCGCCCCCGCAGTGACCGCCAGCAGCTTCTGCTCGGGGAAGGTCAGCCAGCGGGTTTCAGTCAGCGGCTCGCCGGGGGTCAGCCCCAGCTCAGCCTGCAAAAAGCCGGGCAGTGTGTTCAGCGCCACCAGGTGATCCACCGGGCCCTGCTCGATGAATTGCAGCAGGCGCACGCCTGCCTCATCGGATGGACCAAAATGCGTGGGGTAGCCGCAGAACGTCAGTGGCAAATGCTGGCGCAGGGCGGCATCCACCGCGGCGCGGCACGCGTCAAAATCGGCCTCGGGCAGCAGCAGCACCAGGCGCGGCCCCCACATATGATCGCGCGACATGGGCGTATCAAAGCCCAAAACATCTGAGCCGTAGCCAATCAAGCCAGCGGTGTGCGGCAGGCCCGGGAAAAACTGCGCCAGCAGCGGCGCAACGGCTTCAGCATAAAACCGCCGGTTCAGTTCCTGTCCGGGGATGAAGGGAACGGGGCTGAGGCCCCAGTTGGGTTGGGTCATCGAAAAGTCTTCAGGCTCCTCTGGTGCCGGGGATGCTCTAACTGTATCACATTTGGCGGGCCAAAATATGATTGACTTTAGCCCTCAATCCGGCTATGATTAATTCACTTCGCCTTTTGGAGGAATGAATGACATTATTGAAACAATTGGCCGGGCTGATGCTGGCCTTGATCTTGCTGGCTGGCTGCACCTCCACCCCGGCAGAAACCCCGGCCGCTGCCGCGGCCCCCGCAGCCGGCGGACTGCCAACCCTGCCCGCCGGGGCGGTCTTTCAGGTGATTGACGCCAACGGCGTGGTCACGCTGTTTGGCGGCGCCGAACTGGGCGAACTGCCGCTGGGGCAGATCACCGTGGAAGAGAAAGTTGAAGAAGGCCCCCGCCTGCTGGATGTTCTGGCAGCCGCAGGGATCACCGCATTTGATGAAGTCACCCTGACCGGCCCCGCCAGCGCCATGACGCTGACCGCCGACCAGGTGGACGACCAGGTGCTGCTCGACCTGACCAATCACGGTACGGTCAAACTGGCCTCGCCCTATGTGCCCAAAGCCGACTGGGTGAAAGACATCACCCTGATTCAGGTGAAGTAGATGCGATTTTTACTCGGACTGGACGATACCGATAACCTGGAAAGCCGCGGCACCGGGCACCGCGCCCGGATGCTGGGATTGACCCTGGCCGAGGCTGGCCTGGCGCAGCTCATCGGCATCACCCGGCACCAGTTACTCGTCAGCCCGTTGATCCCTTACACCTCGCACAACAGCTCAGCCTGCCTGGAACTGGAGGCGCCCGCCGCCAACCGGGGGAGCATCTGGCAGGCGGCGCGTGATTTTACGCAAACTGACAGCGCCCCCGGCTCAGATGCCGGGCTGTGCCTGGCAGATGCAGCCCAGGCTGCCGGGTTGAAAACCTGGGGGCAGCGCGCCAAGCGGGAGGTGCTGCAAAAAACCGATGCCCTGGCGCTGGCGGCTGAAGCTGGCCCCTGGCTGGCCGAACTGACCGGCGATGGCGGCGGAATTATTGGCGCCGCGGCGGGGGTGGGGCTGCGCGCTGGCGGCAGTGACGGCCGCTACCTGTGGCTGCCGGGCCTGCGCGAGCTGACGGGCCGCCTGCCTATCCGTGAGATTATGGCCCAGACTGGCATTGGGCGTATTTGCACTCCGGCCGGGTTAGACCTGCCCGCCGATGCGCTTCTGGATGTGGGCGAATGGCTGCGCCCCGTGCTTTTAGATGCTATCCCTGTCTTGTTGGTTGAGGAGGATCATGATGGAAACTGGCACACTCTCGCAAAAGAAGACGTTAAGCAGCGTTCTCAGTAAGGCGCAGGTCGCCTGGTGGGAGGCGCTGCTGCTGTTCGGG
>JAGOFZ010000224.1 GCA_017996955.1 Longilinea sp. | reverse complement strand
AGCGGGCGCTGCCGGCTTTTCACGAGCCTGATATTTCGTGGGATGATTGGGATGTGGATGGTTATGCCGGGCTGGAATTGTGGAATGGATTGAGTGAATTCAAGACCGCCAGCAAGACGGTACTGCACGCCCTGTTTTATGCGCTTTTCCCAAGCTACCTGGCGCATGGGCCCGATGAGCGGGCGCTTGAAAAGTGGGACAGCCTGCTGGCACAGGGCAAGCGGCTGACGGCTGTTGGCGGGGCAGATGCTCACGCGCTGCCTGTCCGGCTGGGACCCATACGACGCACATTGTATCCATATGCCTATCATTTTCAGGCCGTTACCACCCACCTGCTGACGCCCAGCGGGTTAAGCGGAAATTTGCTTGAAGACCGCCGGATGGTGATGGAGGCGCTGCGCCAGGGTCATGCTTTCATTGGATATGACCTGCCTGCGGCTACATCCGGTTTCCGGTTTAGTGGACAGGGGCGAAGCCTGACTGCCATCCCAGGGGATGAGATTGCGCTGGAGGGCGGGGTGACGTTTCAAATTCGGCTGCCGCAACCTGCCGAGTGCCAGCTGATCAAGGATGGCGCGGTAATCAAAGTGTGGCGGCGAAATGAGTTTTGCACTTATATGGCAAGCCAGCCGGGGGTGTATCGGGTGGCATGCTATATTCAATATCGTGGGCGGCGGCGAACCTGGATTTTGAGCAATCCCATCTATGTGAGGGCGGCATGATTACCAATAATGTGACCCGACTGCTGGATGCGAAGAAAATTCAGTACACAGCCTTTGAACTGCCCGTTGAGAAGCTGGGTGCGGTTGAAACCGCGGCTTACCTTGGCGTTTCGGCAGCCATCATCTATAAAACAATTGTGGTGGTGCGTGAAAAGCCTGGAAAACCCGTGCTGGCGGTGGTGCCGGGCGACCGCGAAGTGGATGTGAAAGCAGTGGCGGCCTTTTTGGGAGAGAAAAAGGTGCACGTGCCGCCCCAGCGTGAGGCTGAACAATTGACCGGGCTGCAAGCCGGAGGCATTTCGCCGCTGGCGCTGGTGAATAAGGGTTTTCAAATTCTGGTGGACAGTCCAGCGCAGGGGCTGGAATACATCCATGTGTCCGGCGGGCAGCGGGGATTGAATATTCGCCTGCCAGTGAAGGCACTGATGGACTTAACCCGGGGTCGGTTTGCGGCGATCAGCCAACCTGGCGGCGGTGAAGAAAACGGGTAAGCCATCCCCCTACTGCAGGCGTAAATTCAGCCTTTAATTACGGCAACCGGGCGCAGGCGAGCCACCTGACGGGCAATGCCAGCGCCGACGACGGTTTCGACCACCATCTGCACATCCTTATAGGCCTGAGGCGCCTCTTCAGCCAGACCCGATAAGGAGCCGGCGCGAATCTGGATGCCGCTGTCTTCAAGCTGGCGTTTGAGTGCGTCGCCGCGCACAGTGCGCTTGGCCTGGCTGCGGCTCATCACGCGGCCGGCGCCGTGGCAACACGACCCATAGGTCAAATCCATGCTGGCAGACTGGCCGACCAGCACCCAAGATTCGGTGCCCATACTGCCGGGCACAAGCACGGGCTGCCCCAGCGATTGATATTCGGGCGGCAAACCCGGAGCACCAGGGCCAAAAGCGCGGGTGGCACCTTTGCGGTGCACACAGACTTTGACATTTTGACCGTCGATGTGGTGAGTTTCAATTTTGCCCATGTTGTGGGTGATGTCATAGACGGGCTGAAGTTCGGCATGGCGAACCTGCCCGGCAAAGACCTGTTCAAAGGCCTGACGGGCATTGTGAGCCAAAATCTGGCGGTTACAGAAGGCGTAATTGGCGGCAGCGCGCATGGCTGCCAGGTAAGCCTGACCTTCAGGTGAGTTCAAGGGGGCGCAGACCAGCTCGCGGTCTGGAAGCTGGATGCCGTAGCGCTGGACAGCGGATTGGAAATCATGAACATAATCGGTGCAAACCTGGTGGCCCAGGCCACGGGAGCCGCAGTGGATCATCAAGGTCAGACAGCCGGGGAATAGGCCCAGCGTTTGAGCGGCCTCGGGATCCAGAATATCAGACACAACGGCTACTTCTACAAAGTGATTGCCTGAGCCCACGGTGCCCAATTGTTCCCGGCCGCGCTCATGCGCCCGGGCAGAGAGGCGCGCCGGGTCGGCGCCATCCAATGCGCCGCCATCTTCGGCACGGCGGAGGTCTGCCGCAGAGCCAAGGCCTTTCTTTACAGCCCAGGCAGCTCCCTGACGGCAAACAGCCGAAAGGTCGGCATCGGTCAGGTGGAGGGCCCCCTTTGCGCCAACGCCGCTGGGGCAGGCGGAGTCAAGGGCAGCAGATAGTTTATCCA
This sequence comes from Longilinea sp., assembly GCA_017996955.1. GTDB lineage: Bacteria > Chloroflexota > Anaerolineae > Anaerolineales > Anaerolineaceae > JAGOFZ01. The sequence goes on along the minus strand of JAGOFZ010000224.1, from coordinate 849 downwards.
GCAGCGGGGCGGCGGCCTCCAGCGGGACAGCGGAGGCCAGCAGGCGCACGCCGCAGTTGATGTCGTATCCAATTGCACCCGGGGAAATGACGCCCTGAGGGTAGAGCATGGCCGCTACGCCGCCAATGGGAAACCCATATCCCTGGTGCATGTCTGGCATGATGACCACAGGGCCCGCCAACCCCGGCAGCGTGGCGGCATTGAGGGCCTGTTCAACGGATAAATCATCCAAAGCGGCTTCAAGCACTTTGCGGGTGGCCAAAAAGCGCACGGGCACACGCAGATCATGGCGATAGGAGGCGGGAATTTCCCACTGATAATCACTGATTTTGTGAAAAATAGATAATGAAAAGCCCATGGCAAATCCTAGACATCAAAAACCAGGGTTGTTTCCAATCCGTGGGGGGTTGTCTGAATGACGAGCTGGTGATAGGTGACAGCTTTGATTTCTTTACGCTGGGTTGTCACGGGTGCGCCCCAGAGACGGGCTTCGAGGTGGAGACCATCCAAGGAAACCTGAAAGGCATCAAAACCGAGATGATCCTGTTCGTTGATATAGAGGATCTCGGTCAGGAAAGAAACCAGCAGGCTTTCGGGGTCGGCGGCGTCCAGGGTCAGCAAATGCTCCAGGCGGGGTGCTTCGGCCAATTGCAGGTCGAGCAGGGCGGTCATGCCACGGGCAGCCTGCACAAGCAAGCCAGACAAGTCTGGCGCCCAAACCTGCAAGGCCCAATCGGCAGTGTGAGAAATTTCACGGTATCCAGCAGTTGTCATTTTCATAAGTCCTCTACCAACCTGTTATAATTATATCCGATGAAACTCCCCTTTGATCAAATTGAAGCAAAACTG
>JAGOFZ010000223.1 GCA_017996955.1 Longilinea sp. | reverse complement strand
GGGCCGGCAGCATGGCAGCCCAGAGAAACAACGGCAGCAGGAAGCGGACCTGTTCATAAGAAACGGATTGGGGGGCAAGCAGGTAGGCAGCAAGGCCCAGCCAGGCCAGCAAGCGAAGCGGGGTTTCGCGCCCCTGCCACCAGCGGCGGAACAGGATGAGCGTGAGCGCGGCGATGACTGCGATGATTACAATCGTCAGAGGTTGGGCGGCGCCATGAGGCAGCCAGGCGTTCAGGAAGGTGGCCAGGGCTGGTTCTGCCGGGTGGTAGGTGGTATATTTTTGCAGCACCCCCAGCCAGAGCGAAAGCCAGTCTGGGACAACGACAAAAGACAGCGCCAGCATGGTGACCAGACCGCCCAGAAAGCCCCAGGCCAAATGCCAGGTGCGCGAGCGCAGCACCCAGACCGCAATAAAAGCCAGGAACAGCCACGAGAACTGGGGTTTGATGGTCGTCCAGGCGAGCAAGATGCCCAGCGCTACCCAGCCCGCAGGAGAATGCTGGCGTGCTTGAATCATTGAGGTCAAGACAAGCAGAAGGATGGCGCCAATGAGAACCACAAAGTTGCCCAGGATGAGTGCAAAGGCAACCGGGAAGAAGAGCAAGCCCCCGGCAATGCTGCGCAACGGTGAGACGGGCTTGAGCGCCAGATAGGTGGCGGCAAGGGCGATCAGATTAACGGAGAGCCAGGCGGCCTGAGCCCAATCAAAGGGCAGTGCCAGGAATGGCAAAACGGCCAGCAGGGCATAAGGGGGGTAGGCAAAGAGCATCTGATTCTGGCCTGCCCCGGAGAGGTGATCGTAGGTGCCGAGCTGGACGGCGACCCCAATATCATCACCATAGGGATTGCCGCCCGTCAGAGCCGCACGCCCGGCCAGCCAGAAAATGTAAAAATCCATGCCGGGGGTATTGCCCTGCATCACGCGGTGGATGGCCCAGGTGAGCCCGGCAGAAAGCACTAAGGCCAGCAGAAGCAGAAAAAGCAGCGTATTCTTTGCCGAGATGACCCGGGAGGTTTTCATAAACAGGTTTAGCGGCGCTGATCCAGCGCTTTCAAGGCGGCTAATGCCGAGGCGCGCTGTTCGGGGTGCCAGTCGGGTTCAGTAGCCATCCGGCGGAGATGTTCGAGCGCTGCCCGGCGGCCCGCCTCATCGAGGGCGCCAAAGGCCAGTCGGATGCGCTCGGGCTGGCGAGAGAGCAGATTATCCCATAAAACTTCGAGTGGATCGGGGAGCATAGGGGCCTTAAAAAGCTGCCCCCTTCTTGAGAAGGGGGCAGCGAGAGGTTTTATTCTTCCTTCTTGCTTTCCAGTTCCTTCTGGCGGATAGCAACCAGTTCCTGGGTCAGGTGCGGCGGGACATTTTCATAGCGCTCAAATTCCATGGAGAAGATGCCGCGGCCGCCCGTGATGGAGCGGAGCTGGGTGGTATAGCGCTGCATTTCAGCCAGCGGGACTGTGGCGGTGATGGTGGAGTGACCGCGGTCAGTGTCCATGCCCATCACGCGGGCACGGCGGGTGTTGAGATCGCCCAGTACGTCGCCCATGTTGGCTTCGGGAACCATGATTTTGACCATCATGATCGGCTCAAGGAGCATGGCACCGGCTTCTTTGAAGGCCAGCTTGAAGGCCTCACGACCAGCAATTTCAAAGGCGATTGGTTTAGAGTCAACAGGATGCTCTTTACCATCGGTGACCGCCACGCGGACGCCAGAGACGGGATAGCCGGCGATAACGCCTTCTTTCAAGACGCTCTGGATGCCTTTAGTGATTGAGTTGGCGTAGGATTGCGAAACTGCGCCACCGAAAACTTCCCAGACGAAGTCAAAGTCGCCTTCGGGGAAGGGCTCAACGCGCAGGTGAACTTCGCCAAATTGACCCGAACCGCCCGTTTGTTTCTTATGGCGGTACATGGCGCTGCCCTTGCGGGTGATGGTTTCGCGGTAGGGCACACGGGGTTCCGTCGTGATAATGCCTACCTGGAAGCGGGTCTCGGCGCGGCGGATGGCAACTTCAATATGCTGGTCGCCCATACCCTGAAGGATGGTCTGGTTGGTAGAGATGTCGTTGTGCCAGGAGAGGGTCATATCCTCTTCGCACTGGCGGGTCAGGGTAGAGCTCAATTTGGTCGAGTCGGCCTGGGTTTTGGGGTTAACCGCCACGCGGTAGAGGGCACCGGGGTAATCGGGCCGCGGCAGGGTGAGCGGGTGGGCTTTGTCACACAGCGTGTCGCTGGTGGAGGTTTCGGAGAGCTTGGGAACCACACCGATATCACCGCTGTGGAGGACTTTGATGCTGATGATTTCTTTACCGCGCGGGACGCTGATGGTGCCAAAGCGTTCTTCGATGCTCTTGTTCTGGTTCCAGACCCGGCTGTCGGAGCTGACCATGCCAGAGTACACCCGGAAAAAGGTCTGCTTGCCCACAAAGGGGTCGGCAGTGGTCTTCCAGACATAGGCAGCCAGCGGGCCACTATCGGCAGCGGTGAGGGTTTCATCGCCATCTTTGCCTTTGGCAACTGCCTTGGCAGCTTCAGCGGGCGACGGAAACAGAGTCACGATGGCGTCGAGGAGCGGACCAATGCCGATTTCGGCAGAGGCGGCAGAGACAAAGACCGGGGCAAACGATCGGTTGATTACGCCAGCGCGCAGACCACGCAGGATTTCTTCGCCGGAGAGTTCGCCAGCCTCGAAATATTTTTCCATCAGGGTGTCGTCGCCTTCGGCAGCGGCTTCCATCAGTTTGACGCGGGCTTCGTCTGCGGCAGCGCGCAGGTCAGCGGGGATATCTACAACGGTCTTACCATCGCCCTTGTAGGCCTTCATGGTCAGCAGGTCAATCACGCCCTGGAAAGCGGCTTTCTCGCCCCAAGGGAGCTGAACAGGAACGAGGCGCAGATCGCTGAATTCTTCGATGGCGGCAAAAGCCTTGGCATAGCTGGCGTTGTCGCGGTCCATCTTGTTGATGACGACAAAGCGCGGCAGGTTGAAGCGATTGCAGTAATCCCAGGCGATCTCAGTACCGACTTCTACGCCGGAGACGGCATCCACGAGGAGGATGGCACTGTCGGCAACCCGCAGAGCCGAGATGACCTCGCCGATGAAATCATTGTAACCGGGGGTGTCGAGGAAATTGATTTTGACGTTTTTGTGTTCCACCGGGAGGACGGAAGTATAAATTGAAATTCCGC
>JAGOFZ010000022.1:3052-14909 GCA_017996955.1 Longilinea sp. | reverse complement strand
CGGTGACAACACCACCATGGAAGTTGAACTGATTGTCAATGTGGCCCTCGAGCAGGGCTCCAAGTTCGCCATCCGCGAAGGCGGCCTCACCGTCGGCGCTGGCGTCATTACCAAAATTCTGGACTAACCTGCCTGTCAGGTAGTAAGGTAAGCAAGCATGGCTTCGAAGAAGAAAGACATCCGCCCGGTGATCACCTTTGCATGCAATGAATGCAAGGAACGCAACTACACCAGCGAGAAGAATCGCCGTAATGATCCGGGCCGCATGGAAATCAAGAAATACTGCCCGCGGTGCCACAAACATACGACGCACCGCGAGACTAAGTAGGTTTCACCTTTCTGCGCCGGGTGGGGTTCACAAGACCCCTCCCGGTGCAGAGGTTGAGCATACAGGCCAGTAGCTCAATTGGCAGAGCGCCGCTCTCCAAAAGCGGATGTTGTGGGTTCAATTCCTGCCTGGCCTGCACAAAACCCAGGCGACGCCGCCTTCAAGGCGGCGTTTTAGCCGTAAAAAAACAAGGAGCGGAACGTGGTCAAGACAAAGGATACACCCTCAGAAAAGCCTGTTCAACCGGTTGCGGCAAAGCCCAAACCTGTTGAAAAAAGCGCGGCCAAATCCGACAAGCCCAGCAAACCCAACCGCATCAAGCAGTGGTGGCACGAGACGATGGGTGAACTGCGCAAAGTGAGCTGGCCTACCCGCCAGCAAGCCCAGCGCCTGACCGGCATCGTTCTGGTCACCATGCTTGTTATGGCATTGTTCCTGGGTGGGCTCGATTTTATCTTCTCTGAACTGATTACACTGCTGGTCAAGATCTAGACCGCGGCAAGTAGAGGTAATACCGATGGATGCACACGACGATTTCAAGCCCGAAGAAGAAGGTATTGAGCAGCCGAAGGAGCGCAAGCCCCGCCGGTCAACCGGGCGTGCGCGGACATCGGAGCCGGTTCAAAACCCCGCTTCTGAAGAAACCGTTACCGAAAGTAACGAACGTGCCTGGTACGTCATTCACTGCTACTCAGGTTATGAGAACAAAGTTCGGCACAACCTGGAGCAGCGGATTGAGACGATGGGAATGAAAGACCAGATCTTTGATGTGGTCATTCCAACCCAGGAAGAAATTGAAGTCAAAGACGGCAAGCGCCGCACGGTTGAGCGCCATGTGTTCCCCGGCTATGTGCTGGTAAACATGCTGCTCAGCGAAGAGTCGTGGTATGTGGTGCGCAACACCCCCGGTGTGACGGGCTTTGTGGGCATGGGCAACCAGCCTACCCCCCTGCGCCCCGAAGAGGTGCAGCAGATTCTGCGCCGCATGGAGGCCGAAGCGCCGCATATCAAGGTTACCTTCCGGGTGGGCGAGCGGGTTCGGATTGTAGATGGCCCGTTCAATGACTTCCGGGGGACCGTCTCTGAGATTGATATGGAACGCACCAAGGTGCGTGTGATGGTCAGCTTCTTTGGGCGTGAAACCCCGGTGGAGCTGGACTTCTTACAGGTTGAAAAAGCGTAGTCAACGGACTGCGTTTAATCATGTGGGAGGGTGCTCCCCTTATCACCCGCTATAACCACGAAGGAGAAAAACTGTGGCAAAGAAACTGAAAGCTGTTGTTCGTCTGCAGTTGGTGGCCGGTAAGGCCAACCCTGCACCGCCCGTCGGTCCGGCCCTGGCCGGCTATGGCCTGAATATTATGGCCTTCTGCAAGGAATACAACGCCCGGACGCAAAACCGCACCGGCGATGTCATTCCGGCTGAAATCAGCGTCTATTCCGATGGGTCTTTTGTCTTCATCCTCAAGTCTTCGCCGGCTTCAGTATTGCTGAAGAAGGCTGCCGGGGTTGACAAGGGTTCGGCCACGCCGAACCGGACCAAGGTCGGCAAAGTGACCCGCGCTCAGGTGCGCGAGATCGCCGAGATCAAGATGAAGGACACCAACGCGGTGGATATTGAAGATGCCATGCGCCAGGTGGAAGGCACCGCCCGCAACATGGGCATCACGGTCGTTGACTAAAGGAATGTGGGAGGGTGGCCGAACAGGCTGCCCGCTGGTACCACGAAGGAGTATTCATGGCAAAGCACGGTAAGAAATACGAGGCCGCAAAGGCCAAAGTAGACAGCAAACAGAACTATGAACCCCGGGCCGCCGTTGCGCTGGCGAAAGAAACCGCTTACACCAGCTTCGACGCGACTGTGGAAGTTCACATGCGCATGGGTCTGGACCCCCGCCAGGCGGACCAGCAGGTGCGTGATGTGGTTGTACTGCCGCACGGACTGGGCAAGACAGTGCGCGTGCTGGTCTTCACCCAGGGTGAAGGTGTGCTCCGCGCCCAGGAAGGCGGCGCCGATCATATCGCCGACAGCGACGAATGGGTTGCCAAAATCCAGGGCGGCTGGACGGATTTCGATGTGGCCATTGCCACGCCCGATATGATGGGCAAGGTTGGTAAGCTGGGTCGTGTGCTGGGTCCGCGCGGTTTGATGCCGAACCCCAAAGCTGGCACGGTTGTTCCGGCTGAAGATCTGCCCCGCGTTATTGAAGAAGCCAAGGCTGGTCGTGTGGAATTCCGGTTGGACAAGACCGCCAACATCCATGTGCCGATTGGTAAGGCCTCTTTTGATGAGACCAAACTGTTCGAAAACTTTGCTGCGCTGATGGAAGCGATTAAGAAAGCCCGCCCGGCTGCTGCCAAGGGCATCTATATTCGCCGCATCACCCTCGCCGCCACCATGGGTCCTGGCATTCACGTGGATCCCAATCTGGCGCAAAATATCAGTCTATAGTAAAATAGGGGCGCTGGTTAACCCCGGCGCCCCAAAACAACTTAATTTCACCGTAGAAAGCCGGTGCCTCAGCGTTCTGAGGCTCAATATCCTGCCGAGGTGGAGACAAACCCCAAAAAACCGCCCCCCATGGGGCATGGAAGAGTCTTTACCTGGCAAGTATGCAAGGTAAAGACTTTTTAATACCCTGAAACAGAAAGGAGGTGAATCCTCATTGGCTTTCACAAAACAGCAAAAAGATAAGATGGTTGCCCTCTACCGCGAATGGCTGCGCAACGCTCAAGGCGTGGTGCTGGTCACCTTCAATAAAATGTCTATGAAGGAAATTGACACCCTGCGCACCAAGATCCGCGACGCTGGCGGCGAAGCGCATGTGGTGAAGAACACCCTGTTCTACAACGCCCTCAGCGCTGAAGGTATCCATGTGGCTGAAAAGCCCGAAGGAACAACCCTGGCCGTATTCTCCAGCGATCCGGCTTCCATTGCCAAGGCACTGGTTGAAGCACTGGGTAAATCGGAAATCTTCCAGATCAAAGGTGGTTTCCTGGGTACGGAGCTGCTCAATGCCGCCCAGGTCAAATCGCTGGCTGCTCTGCCGCCCCTGCCCGTTATGCGCGCCCGCCTGCTGGGTGTGCTGGTGGCCCCGGCGTCTCAGCTCGTCCGCACGCTGGCCGAACCCGCCCGCTCGATGGCTGCAGTCATCAAGGCCCATTCCGAAAAGGAAGCCGTTCCGGCAGCCGGGTAGTTCTGTGTTGTCCAACCTGGCAGGGTCCGCCCTGCTGATCGGAGGGCAGCACGTCTGCCCGTCATCAAGAAACAATTTGATTCAAAACCAATAAATCAAGCTAGGAGATTTTTAAAAATGGCTGATCTGACCAAACTCGTTGAAGAACTGAGCAAGCTCTCTGTTCTGGAAGCTGCCGATCTGGTTAAAATGCTCGAAGAAAAGTGGGGCGTTTCCGCCGCCGCTCCTGTGGCCGCCGTGGCTGTTGCCGCTGGCCCCGCCGCCGCCGCCGAACCCGTTGAAGAAAAGACCGAGTTCGATGTCGTCCTGAAGGACGCCGGCCCCAAGAAAATCGACACCATCAAAGTCATTCGCCAGCTCACCAACCTGGGCCTGGTGGAAGCCAAGACGATGGCCGAGACCGCTGGCGCCAAAGTCCTGACCGCTGTCAGCAAAGAAGCTGCCACCGATGCCAAGGGCAAACTGGAAGCCGCCGGCGCAGTTGTGGAAATTGCCTAATTTCTGAACAACGCGTTAAACAAAAAGCGGGCGCAACTGCGCCCGCTTTTTGTTTTTTTATTGTAATAACCGTCAGGCGGCTACGCTTTGCACCTGGCGAATGACCATGACCACCTTGCCCATGATGCGCAGGTGTGCCGGGTCATTCACAATGATGGGCTGCATGGTGCGGTTAGCCGGCTGCAGACGAATGCGGTCGGGTTCGCGGTAGAAGTATTTGAGGGTGGTTTCGTCCCGGTCATCGAGCCAGACGGCGACCATTTCGCCGTTGTTGGCTTCCTGGGCAGGGCGCAGGATGACGATATCACCATCGTTGACCATGGCGTCGATCATTGAATCTCCCTGGACTTCCAGTGCGAAGAGTTGATCAATCCGCTCGCGGCCGGGCAGCATGGACCGCGCCACTTCAACGCTGCTTTCGGGGTCAAAGTAGCCGGGGGCGCCGCCCGACTGGGTGGGCATGGGGATGGGTTCACTGGCAACAATGCGCCCCAGGAGGGGGACATTGACCAGGTCGCGCAAGGCTGAACCAGCCTCACGCACTGTCTGAACCACCTTGCCGCCTACGGTGCCGTGCACGGGCTGCAACACGCAGATGCTGCGCGAGACACGGCCATCGCGCCGGATATAGCTGAGCTCTTCGAGTTGGCGGAGGTAGTAATCCACCAGTGAGGTGGACTTGACATCAATGTGATCCCCAATCTCGCGAATGGAAGGTGAATACCCATGCGATTCCTGGAAATCGGTCAGGAATTGCATGATACGGGTCTGTCGTTCGCTTAATTTCTGGCTACGTCGGGCCATTCGATGTGTCCTTTCTCACCGGAAACACTTGTACATTTGTGCTAATTATACAAGAACAAGTGTTCTGTGTCAAGGCCATTTTGTCACAATTAATCTTCGTCGCGTTCCCGCAGGTGCGGGAAGAGGATGACCTCTCGGATGGTGGATCGGTCGGTGAGGAGCATGACCAGGCGATCTACGCCCATGCCAAAGCCGCCGTTGGGGGGCATGCCCATGGACATGGCGCGCAGGTAATCTTCATCCATGGGGTGGCGCTGCTCATCGTTATCGTCGTAGGCCCGCCCCATTTCCTGGAAGCGCGCTTCCTGATCCAGCGGGTCGTTGAGTTCGGTGAAGGCGTTGCACAGTTCCATGCCGCCCACAAAGCCCTCAAAGCGTTCCACAGTGGTGGGGTCACCGGGGATGGATTTGGCCAAAGGCGAGATATCGCGCGGGTAGTTATAGAGGAAGGTGGGTTGGATGAGGGTCGGCTCGAGAAAATCACCCAGCAGGCTGTCAATCAGTTTGCCGCGGGGGGACCCCGGTTTGAAGGGGATGTTATGCGCCTGCATGGCTGCGCCAAGGCTTTCAGCGGTGGGGTGCTGGGCAATGTCGATGCCGGTGGTCTCGATCAGACCCTGACGGAGATCAACCCGCCGCCAGGGGGGGGTGAGGTCCACCTGGTTGCCGCGGAAATTGACGGTACGCCGCCCGAGGACCTGGTCGCAAACGAAGGCGATCATTTGCTCAGTCATCTCCATGATTTTGAGATAATCGGCATAGGCCATGTAGAATTCAAGCTGGGTGAATTCAGGGTTGTGTTTATAGGAGACACCCTCATTGCGGAAGTCGCGGCCAATTTCATAGACCCGGTCCAGGCCACCAACCAGCAGGCGTTTGAGATAGAGCTCAAAGGAGATGCGCAGGTAGAGCTGCTGATGGAGCTGGTTATGGTGGGTCACAAAGGGGCGGGCGGCTGCGCCGCCATAAATGGGCTGAAGGATGGGGGTTTCAACTTCCAGGAAGTCACGCTCATCCAGGAACTGGCGCAGGGCGCGCACGGTGTTGGCGCGGGCGCGGAAGATTTCACGCACTTCGGGGTTGACTGCCAGGTCGGCATAGCGCTGGCGGTAGCGGGTTTCGGGGTCGGTCAGACCGGCATGGCGCACCACCTGTCCATCCACCAGTTCGTCTTTGGCGGCCGGCAGGGGGGTGATGGCTTTAGCCAGCATGCGGAAAGACTGCACCTGCAGGGTGGCTTCACCGGTGCGGGTGCGGAACATGGTTCCTTCAGCCTCAATAAAGTCACCCAGATCAAAGGCCTGCTGTAAAAAGTCCATGGCTTCGGGGCCAATTTCGTTAATGCGGAAGAAGAGCTGGATGCGCCCGCTGCCATCCTCAATATGGGCAAAGGCCACCTTGCCCATGGGGCGCAGGGCGCGCAACCGCCCGGCCAGCGTGGCGGCAACGGGAGTGGCATCGCCGGCAGCTTCAGCAGCCTCATAGGCGGCGATGATCTGGGCGGCGGTGTGCGTCACATGGGCGCGGGTTGGGTAGGGCAGTATATTTTGATCGAGCAGGCGTTGTAATTTTTCCAGTCTGATTTTTTCGAGTTCTGTGCGTTCCATCAGGTTTGATCCTTTCAAAGAAAAGCCCCGCCCCTGGATGCGGGCGGGGCGGATTGTCGATTTGTGGGGCTATTGCACTTTCACAATTTGCACGACAAACTGTCCGGCCGGGGCATCCACCTGCACCCGGTCGCCAGCCTTATGATTCAAGAGGGCGCGTCCCAATGGCGACTCGTTGGAGATGCGGCCGCGGGCGGGGTCTGCCTCGGCAGCGCCGACGATGGTATATTCTTCATCAGAGGTGGTGCCTTCTTCGCGGATGATCGCCGTGGAGCCGACCTGGATGGTGTCACCCATGGCAGGGGCATCATCAATCACATGGGCAGTGGCGAGCAGAATTTCCAGTTCCTTGATGCGGCCTTCCACAAAGGCCTGTTCGTTTTTGGCGGCTTCGTATTCAGCGTTCTCAATGAGTTCGCCGCCTTCCATGGCCTCGTGCAAGCGATCTGCTATTTCGTTACGCTTGGTGGTGCGAAGAAATTCCAATTCTTCTTGAAGTTTCTCGTAGCCCTCACGGGTCAAGAATGTGTTATGCATGGTCGTATCCTGAGTTTAAATGTTTGATTCCCAAAGTAAAACTTGGGAGTTGGAAAGGCCACTTAAGAAAAAACCTCTCCAGTTGGAGGGATTCTGTGTCTTGCGATGTCCTTGGGTTGTGAGTATGATATCACATTAATAACGGAAAGGCAAGTACCCGATTAAAATCAGCTAAAATAAAACGAAGCCCCGGCGATACCGGGGCTTCGAGCTGCTGTAATGGCAGTTTGACTAAGCTTTGGCCGGTTGAGCGGGTATCTGAGCGCCTTCACGCAGCGCCTGATAGTTCAACGGCAGGAAGCGGTGGTGGCGGGCGGGCAGGTGTTCCTGCAGGGCTTTCTCCAGTGCTTCCAGGGGCAGCACTTTGAGGTTGGCCAGCAGAGCGCCCATCAAGACCATGTTGGTCATGCGCTTGTCGCCAAGCCGCTCGGCGATTTCATTGGCGGGGACCATGACCACAACGATGTCGGTGCGGTTCACGGGCCGATTGATCATGGAGGAATTGACTACCAGCACGCCGCCCGGCTTGATCACGGATTCGTATTTATCAAGCGAGGGCAGGTTCATGGCCACAGCCGCATTCGGATGGCGAACCAGGGGGGAGCCAATTTCTTCATCGGCGATGACCACCGTGCAGTTGGCGGTGCCGCCGCGCATTTCGGGGCCGTAGGAGGGGATCCAGGTGACCTCGAGGTCATTATCCATGGCTGCGTAGGAGAGGAGCTGCCCGGCAAAGAGCACGCCCTGACCGCCAAACCCAGAGAAGATGATTTCGGTTTGCATGTCGTCCCTCTTTTAGATCTTAATCTCGGCCACAGCCGGGTGGATTTTGTAGTCGCCCAACGGATAGTAGGGCACCATGTTCGCTTCCAGCCACTTCATTGCGTCTTGCGGCTGCATGCCCCAGTTGGTGGGGCAGGTGGACAGCATTTCAACCATCGAGAAGCCGAGGCCGCGGAGCTGGGTTTCAAAGGCCATGCGGATGGCTTTCTTGGCCAGGCGGATGTTCTTGGGGTCGTGCAGGCTGCGGCGCACCACATAGCTGGCGCCATCGAGGGTGGAAAGCAGTTCAGAAGCGCGGATGGGATAACCTTGCAGTTCCACATCGCGGCCATTGGGAGAGGTGGAGGTCTTCTGTCCAGGGAGCGTGGTGGGGGCCATCTGACCGCCCGTCATGCCGTAATTGCTGTTATTAAGGAAGAAGACGCTGATGTTCTCGCCGCGGGCGGCGGCATGAACGATTTCGCCCATGCCAATGGAGGCCAGGTCGCCATCGCCCTGGTAGGTCATAACAACCCGGTCGGGCATGGCGCGCTTGACACCTGTTGCCATGGCGGGGGCCCGGCCATGGGGCGCCTGGACGAAGTCAAAATCGAAGTAATTGTAGGCAAAAACCGAGCAGCCCACAGAGGCCACGCCGATCATGCGATCGCGGATGCCCATTTCATCAATGACTTCGGCGATCAGGCGGTGGGCAACACCGTGCGTACAGCCAGGGCAGTAATGCGTGGAGCAATCGACCAGCGCATCGGGATGTTCATAAACAGTCTGTTCGGGAGTGGTTTGGGTTACCATTTTATACCTCACTCAATCACAGTCGCCATACGCTTGAGCCAGCGATCGCGCGGATGCCCGTCGGTGGGCAGGGGGCCGGCAGCCATGCGCCGGATCTCGCCCAGGATTTCATCCGGGAAGGGGACAATGCCGCCCAGGCGGCCATAAAATTCAATCGGCTTGCGGCCGCGCACGATGGAGCGGACATCTTCGAGCATCTGACCGCCATTCATTTCGGTGACCAGCAGGCCATCCACTTTGTCAACGAGTTCGTCCAACACTTTGGTGGGGTAGGGCGCCAGGGTGATGGGGCGCAGCAGGCCAACCGGGATGCCTTCAGCACGGGCAGCGCGCACCGCCGAGACGGCCACGCGGCCAGCCGAGCCAAAGCCAACTACCAGATACTTGGCGTCTTCGGTGAAGTAGGTCTTGTAGCGCACTTCGTTGGCTTCAACTTCTTGCCAGCGATTGAGCATGCGGATGTTGGCCACTTCTTCTTCGGGCGGGTTCAGGTAGATAGAGGACAGGATTCTGCGGCCGCGCTGACCCATCGTGCCGGTGGTGGCCCATTCGGCAGTGGAGACGCCGCGCAGGGGAGCCATGGGGGGCAGTTCGCAGGGTTCCATCATCTGGCCCAGGCTGCCATCAAGCAGCACAACGGTGACCGAGCGGTATTTTTCGGCCAGGTCAAAGGCAAGCACAGTGAGGTCAACGGCTTCCTGGACGGTAGCAGGGGCGAGGACGATGGAATGATAATCGCCATGACCGCCGCCATGCACCACCTGGTTGTAATCTGCCTGGGCGGGGGCAATGTTGCCCAGGCCCGGACCGCCGCGCATCACATCCACCAGCACAACAGGGAGTTCGGTGCCGGCGATATAGGAGACGCCTTCGAGCATCAGGCTGAAGCCCGGGCTGGAGGAAGAGCTCATCACACGGGTGCCGGTGCAGGCTGCGCCATAGACCATGTTAATGGCGCCCAGTTCGCTTTCGGCCTGGACAAAAGCACGGCCCAATTCGGGCATGCGGCGAGAGAGGTATTCCAGCAGTTCGGTCTGGGGGGTGATGGGGTAGCCAAAATAGGCACCCAGTCCGGCGCGCACAGCAGCTTCAGCAACGGCTTCGTTGCCCTTCATCAATTCACGAGCCATATTATTCCTCCGCCTTGATCGGACGGTTAACCGTCTCGCGATAAACCGTAATGGCGGCTTCGGGGCACATCAGCGCGCAGATCCCGCAGCCGGTGCAGCCTTCTGCCACCAGGGTGGCCGGATGGTAACCTTTGGGGTTAATCCCTTCCGAGAGCGCAATCACATGCTGGGGGCAGGCCCCAACACAAAGATTGCAGCCTTTGCAAGTCAGTTCCTTGACTTCGATTCGTCCCTTTGGGGGCATCGCATCCTCCTGTGTTGAACGTTTCCTAAACTCGGACAAAATCAGTATGATATTTTGCCAAATCTGATTATGCCTTCTAAATCACAGTGCGGCTAGTGTTTATTGTCATTCGAGGAAGAAACAAATATCCCCTGATAGATTTTATGTATGAAGGAATGCAAGCCAGGGGAGATTATTCAGAAACGCGGGTGAAGTACAGGGTGCCAAAACCGAGATCGGGTGGGGTTTCCACCGACAAAACGCTGCCATCGTAGTCAAATGTGAAATCGTAGGAGGGCAGGCCAATGGAAATAAAGATGCTGACGCGTTTTTCGGCCACAAAGACATAGGTGGCAGAGAGGCCTTCGCCAGTGGCGCGGTCAACCAGCCAGAGCCGCCCTCCTTCTTCAAATCGCAGCTCTACATTGTAGCCGCTGGGGCGCGGGCTGTCGGCGGTGAGCTGCCAGCGCCCAACCAAAATCTGCTCAAAAGGGGAATCAACTGCGGTGGGCAGGGTGCCAAAAGATCCCGCCAGCAGCAGGCCACAACTGACGATCAGGAGCAGTGCGCCGATTAAGACCAGGGCCAGGGTGAGTGGGCGGCGGCGGGGGTTGCGCCAGCCCGCCAGAAAGCGGTCACGCAAACGGCTCAGGGCGGGGGGCAAAGCAAGCAGGGGGCGTTCGGTTTCAGTTGTCATTCACGGCTCACGGTAAATGAAATCGATTCTGACTCGCCCAGGTTGCCAGCCAGATCGTAGGCTTTGATGACCAGGGTATGCCGGCCCGGTGCTGCTGACCAGGGCAGGCTGAAGGCCATGGCATCGCCAGAGGTAAGGCCTTCGCCACCCTGACGCAAACCTGCCAGGGTGCCATCCACCCACCATTCCACCCGGTTTACACCCACGGCTTCCTGTACGGCAGCCTGCAGGGTCACAATCTGCCCGGTGGGGGGCGTGATGGTTTGATCGGCAAGGGGGTAGGGGCTCTCGACCAGCGGGGCGGTGTTATCCACCGTAACCTGAAGGATGGCCGAATCCACCTGGGAATCGTCGCGCACAACGACCAGCCGGATGGCGTATAACCCTTCGAGGTCGGTGGTATCCCAGGCGGCCAGTTCGCCGCCAACAACCATCGATTCGCTGGCTTGGCCCACCTGCATCCAACTGCGGGGGTTGATGCCCTGCCCCACCTGCACGGTATAGGAGGCAAAATCAGTGCCGGCTGCGGTGCCAATAATGGGCACCACCCCGCGCACATAGGCATACAGCCCCGGTGAGGTGACCTGAACATTGGGCAGTGGAGGCGGGGCTTGAATGGCATCATATTCAATGGGCGGCAGGGGCAGGCCCATCCAGCGGGCCCAGGCCTGTGCCTCGGGTGGAGCCATCAGATAGACGCGTGCTTCTACCTGTTCGGGTGGGGTGAAGACGGTCGCCAGGCGCCCCGTCTCACGGTTGACCTGAAGGGACTGGTACAGTGTGTCGAGCATCACCGGTTCGCTGCCCGCCATAAACAGTTCGCTGACCACATTGGGACAGTTGACGGTTGGCAGCATGCCGGATGGGTCGCAGACATCCACAGTTTGCAGGCCGGAGGGCATGGTCCAGTTCTCAACCGGCCGGCCGCCGTGTGTATATTGCATCAGTGCGTGCCAGAGCGATGCAGAGAGATCGGAGTTGAGGGCAATATCAGAACCGGCCCAGACGACTGCCACGCGCTGCGGCGTATAACCGACCGTCCAGGCCTGGGTGGCATCGGCAATCTGCCCCAGGTGCGCTCCGGCAGGGCGGCCAATTTCCAGCAGGTTGGGGTGCCCCAGGCTGGGCCAGCGAGCGGATTCGTCGCTCAGGACATGGGTGATCAAATAGGCCAGGGGCTGGCTCAAGACGGGCTGGCTCTCGCCGACCTGCTGATCGAGCAGGACGCGGCCCGAGCTGTCCTGCACCAGCAAAATCAAGA
>JAGOFZ010000022.1:0-2952 GCA_017996955.1 Longilinea sp. | reverse complement strand
GCGGATTCGTCGCTCAGGACATGGGTGATCAAATAGGCCAGGGGCTGGCTCAAGACGGGCTGGCTCTCGCCGACCTGCTGATCGAGCAGGACGCGGCCCGAGCTGTCCTGCACCAGCAAAATCAAGACCGGCTGCAGCGGCTCATCCACTGCGGCGCGGCGGCCGTTCAACAGGCCCAGGGTGGCAAATGAACTGTACCCCTGTGCGGCCTGCAAAACAGTCAGACTGCCGCCTGAGGTCAGCAGGTCGGCATCGGGGGCGGCGGTGGACAGGCCCGACAGGCCCAGTGACTCGGCGGTACGCCAGATGCCCAGGACGCCAATCTGGTCGGCCAGGTTGATGAGGGGCACTACATAATCGTTTGCCAGAGCCACGCGCAGCCGCACCGGGCCGTGATAGCGGCCATCAGGGTTTGCGGCAGGGGATTCCTGGTCGGCACCCGCGGGCGGAATATCCCACATCAACGAGGCGGGGGCAAACCCACGCGCGAAAGCCGCCACACCTACAAACGGCGTGAGCAGCGAGCCGGGCTGGTGTCCGGTTAAAAATGATTGTTCTTCGTCCAGGGTAGTGTCGCCGAGTAAGGCCAGCACCTGCCCATTTGCCGGATCAAGCAGGGCCGCGCTGAAGGCAAGGTCGGCATCGGCAAGCTGACCCGCAGACAGTGTGGGCAGCAGGCGGGCCATGTCACAGGAGCGGCCATCGGGCAGTGATTCGGGTTCAAGCTGCCCCTGAAGGCGGGCAAGCTGGGTTTGCAGCGCACACTGCAGTTGAAGCTGGGTTTCGTAATCCAGCGATGTTATCACGGTAAGGCCGCCGCGCTCCACCCGCTGACTGCCGAACTGCGCACCCAACTGGTTGATGACCAGATTGGAAAAAGCCACCGCTACCGGGTTGGCAGGTTCTAGGGCGGGCTGCAAATCAAGTGCTTCAGCGGCGGCCGCAGCATAATCGGCTTCGGGGATCAGGCCGCGATCATGTAGAAGTGCCAGCACCTGCTGTTGATTCTCCAGGGCGGCGGCGGGGGCATCCAACGGGTTGAGCGCTGGCGCCTGGCTGACGGCCAGGAGCAGGGCGGTTTCGGCCAGCGAAAGGTCGGTGGCTGGTTTGCCCAGGTAGAGCCGGGCGGCGCTGTCGGCACCGTAGGTCAGGTGGCCGTACGATGTGCTGTTCAAGGCCCACTCCAGCACCTGACCGCGTCCATAGCGGCTGACCACCTGGGCGGCCAGCAGGCGCATGCGCAGCGCCCGCTGTAAAGAAGGCGGCTCCTGCTCCAGCAGTAGATCGCTGACCAGACGCTCCGCCAGGGTACGCGGCTGGGGATCCGTCAGGGAGCGCCAGTCAAAGCCGGGGTGCTGCCAGAAGGTGGGGTCGTAAAGCTCGACCATATACTGCACCAGAAGGGGTTCAAAATGGCCGCTGAGCGCCGGATCTACTGGGAGGAAGCGGCGCGGGATGCCAGGGTTTTCAAAGGTATAGAGCAGGTGCTGCCCGGTGCGGTCAAAAAGCCGGGTGGGTTGGAGCATCTGCCCGGTCTGGCGATCGAGCAGGGTGGGCAGGATTTGAATGGACGGCAGATCGGCAGTGAGACGCGCCCAGGCAAAGCCCGCCCAGACAACCACCGCCGCCAGTAACACACCCAATACAGCGCCCAGGGCCCGGGCGGTGCGTCCCAGGCGGGGTGTGAATTGATGACGCCGCTGCACACGCCGCCGCGTCCGACGAGTAACCATTAAATGAAGAGGAACAGGGCGCAAAGCGTTACTTTTTAGGCGTGGGGGTACGGGTGGGAGTCACCCGGGGGGTGGGCGTGGCAGAGGGTTTAGGCGTGGGCGATGCCTTGGGCGTGGGCGTGATGGTGCCAGCCGGGGTGCTGTTTTTGGAGGTTGGGGTAGGGCGCAGGGTTTCGGTGGGGCCGGCCGTAAATTTGCCCGTTGGCGTGGCGGTGATGTGTTCTGCCAGGGCCTGCTCAACCCCGGTCCAGACTTCCGGGTCCACCTCGTCTTTATCCAGGGTCAAAATATATTCCCAGTCAAAAATGGCGTTGCCAGGATAGCCCAGTTCCCAATAGGCGAAGCCGCGCTCGTACAAAATCAACGCCCGGCGGCCAATATCTGAGCGCAGGCTCTGACTGGTCAGGTCCAGGGCGTCGTTATAGGCTTCCCAGGCATTGCCGTACTGCTCCAGCGCCATGTAGGCGCGGGCCACGCCCATGCGGCCTTCAAACGAGTTGGGGCGGTAGGCCAGGGCCTGCTTGTAATCGGCCAGGGCCTTGCGGGCTTCTCCATCTGCCAGGTAGATATCGGCGCGGGCCAGATACACATCCACATTTTTCTTGTTGATATCCAGGGCGCGGTCAAAGGCCAGCAGGGCGGCGTCTTGATCGCCGTTAGCCATGTGGGCGCGGGCCAGCATCACCAGGGCGTTCAGATCTTCGCCGCCATAGGTCGTATAAATGGTCAGATCGGTCACGGCCTGCTCATAGTCTTCAGTTGCATAAGCTGCCTGACCGCGCAGGCTGTAGGCCGGCAGCATGGCAATATCCAGCTTCAGCGCCAGGTCGGCCTGTTCGAGGGCATCGGCATATTTTTTTTGGGCCAGGTAGGCCAGGCCGCGATAGTAATAAAGCAGCGGGCTGGCGGGCGTCAGACTTTCAGCGGCATCCAACTGGAGGAGGGCTGTCGCAGGGTCGCCTTCAACCAGCTTGACGTGTGCCAGTTCCAGATAGGCCTCGCCATATCCGGCATCAAGCTGGATGGCCTTCTGCAAATCGGTGCTGGCCCGGTCAAACTGAGGGGGATCCTGCGCGAGATAAAGGCGCGCCCGCGCTACATAGGACGGGGCAAAACTGGGGGCATCTTCAATCACCTGATTGTAGAGCTCAAGCGCCTCGGTGGTTTGCCCTGAATTGCGGTAGGACTCGGCCAGCATATACAGAATATCGGGTGCGCC
>JAGOFZ010000222.1 GCA_017996955.1 Longilinea sp. | reverse complement strand
TAAGGGCGACACCCGGCGCTACCGCACCTTTCACCTGCACCAGCAGTTGGCCTATGCCGGTGTGGGCTGCCAGGTTGCCCATATCACCACGCCCGGCATTGCGGCCCGGGCTGCCGCAGCCAGACTGCTGGTGTTGCACCGTGTTCCCATGGATGGCTATGTTGAAAAGCTCATCCGGTCAGTGCATGCTCACGGCGGCATTGTGCTTTACGATACGGATGATCTGATCTTTGACCCCTCTGCCTTCCAGTGGATCCACAGCCCCGATTTTCAAGACCCCATCCGGGTTCGCGTTTATCAAGCCGAGATGCGCCGCCAGCGCCAGACGCTGGACGCCTGTAACGGCGTGCTGGTCTCCACCGATTACCTCGCCGAACTGGTGCGCCAGCTTGGCAAGCCGGTCTGGGTGCACCGCAACGCCGCCAATTTTGAAATGCTGTTACAATCTCAGGCTGCTGTCCGCCGCCCGGCAGATGACCGGGTTGTGATTGGCTACGCCAGCGGCACCCCCACCCACAACCGAGACTTTGCCCTTGTAACCCCCGCGCTGGAGGCCGTGCTCGACCAGTTCCCCCCGGCTGAATTATGGCTGATCGGCTACCTGGACCTGCCCGCCGAACTGGCGCGTTTTGGCGCCCGGGTGCGCACCCTGCCGCCCGTCAACTGGCGTGACCTGCCCGCTTTGCTCGCCCGGTTGGATCTCAACCTGGCGCCGCTGGTGCTCGACAACCCCTTTTCCCAATCGAAAAGTGAAATCAAATTCATGGAAGCCGCCCTGGTGGGCGTGCCAACCCTTGCCAGCGCCACCAATGCCTTTCAGTTTGCCATTCGATCAGGCCAAAACGGCCTGTTGATTCATCAGGACACAGACTGGTTTGCCGGTTTGCAAGCCCTGATGGATCCCCAATTTCGGCAGGCCCTGGGCCGCCAGGCCCGCGCCGATGTTCTGACGCAGTACACCCCGCCTGAGCGCTCCCGCAGCGCCGTCGAAACCTTGAACGCAGTGGGGCTGCACCTCAATCGCCCGCTGGGGCTTGAATTTTGCCCCAATCCCGCCCAGGACCCCACCCAACTGAACTGGCCCCCCGAGGCTGATGCCTATCCAGCCCTGACGCAAATGGCGCTCTATTCCCTGCGCCGCCGCGGCCCCGGCACCCTGTTCAAGCAGGTCTGGATCTACCTGCGCCGCCTGCTCTCTCGCTGGATACCCTATGGGGGGAAGGCTGCCCGATGATAGACGTCAGCATTTGCATCGTTTCATACAACACTTGCAGCCTGCTGCAAGACTGCCTCAAATCGCTCTTTGAGACGCCCACCCGCGCCGCCTTTGAGGTGATTGTGGTTGATAACGCCTCCACCGATGGCTCGCCCACCATGGTGGCCAGCCAGTTCCCGCAAGTTGCGGTCATCCAGCTCGATTCCAATCAGGGCTACACCCGGCCGATGAATCTGGGCTTGCAGCGCGGCCGCGGTCGCTACCTCATGCAGCTTAACCCCGATACCGTGGTGCAGCCCGGCTGGCTGGATGAACTGCTGGCATTCATAGAAGCCCACCCCGAGGTGGGCATTTGCACACCCAAAGTGATGAACCGAGATGGCTCGTTGCAGCGCCAGTGCCGCCGCAGTGCCGCCCGCCCATGGGATGTCTTCACCTACTTCTCCGGCCTCTGGCGGATCTTCCCCAACAATCCGCGCTTTGGCGGCTACCTGATGACCCACATGGACGCCGACGCCACCCACCCCGCCGAGGCCGTTTCCGGCTCGTGCATGCTCATCCGCCGGGCCGTGGTGGAGCAGGTGGGCTACCTCGATGAGCAGTTCTTTGCCTATCAGGAAGATACCGAGTTTTGCTTCCGCACCCGTCAGGCCGGCTGGCAGATCTACTACGTTCCCGCGGCGCGCATCATTCACTATGGCGGGCAGGGTGGTTCACGCGTCCAGCCTTTCCGCGCCATCCTCCAGTGGCACCGCTCCTATTACCTCTACTATCGCAAGCATCTGGCAAAAGACTACTGCTTTCTGATCAACGGATTGATGGTTGCCGGCATGGCTGCCAAACTGGGGCTCAGCCTGCTCGTCAACCTGCTGCGGCGCGAAAAGATTGTTGGCTCAAAAAAACCCTGATTTTAACCCGCTGGCGCTCAGATTAGCCTGATTTTTGGGGGTTTGAATGGCTTTCACTCTACATTTGCATTACAGTTTTGCAATCCAGCGCATCATTAAGCATGGTTTGATGTAAAATTAAGTAGGTGTACGGATTTTCAATCCTGTTCTTATCGTGTATCTTAATGATGCGGAAAGGAGTCTCAAATGAAGAGACTGCGCATAGGCGCAAATTACGTTCGATGGCAGATTAAATCGTTGCGCGGCCAGGGCATGGTGGAATTTGCCTTGGCATTGCCGGTTTTTCTGCTGCTGGTGCTGGGCATTATGGAATTTTCCTGGATGCTTTTCCATTACAGCATCACATTTTCCGCCAGCCGCGAGGCTGCCCGCTACGGCTCTTCGGTCGGTTTGGGTGCCACCAATTTATCTCGCGATATTGATTGCGTGGGTATCCGGGCCGAGGCTTTCCGGGTTGGCCGCCCGGCGGGCATTACGACCAATGGCCAGGTAGAGATCAGATATGATCTAGGCCCCGATGACCCCACACCTTGGGCTTCCCTACCTAGTTGTGATAACAGCCCCAAACCCAACACTCAATTGGGTTGGCGGATTGCCGTGCGGGTGACTGCTAACCACAATTCATTGATTGGCATCTTCCCCAGCTTCCCCATCACCTCCACCACGTTCCGCACCATCATCAAAAACGTGGATATGACCGCCAACCCCACCGCGCCAGCCGGTCAACACACCAACACCCCCACCTACACTGTCTCCCCCACGGTAACGCCAACCCCCACCGAAACTCTGACGCCCACGTCTACCTTCACCCCGCTGCCCCAGGTTGATATCACCGTCAGCAAGAATGATGGCACCAGCTTCTATATCCCCGGCGGCACGGTAACCTATACCATCATTATCACCAACGCCGGGCCCAATGATGCCAATGGCTGCAAGCTGGAAGATAACCGCCCCTACCAGGTAACCACCTGGGATTGGACCTGTACCACCGCCGGCGGCGCCAGCGGCTGCGACGCCTATTCTGGCAGCGGCAACATTTTGGACGAAGGCCTTAACATCCCGGTTGGCGGCAGCATCACCTATACCGTCAC
>JAGOFZ010000220.1 GCA_017996955.1 Longilinea sp. | reverse complement strand
TGGCCCTGGCGCTGCGCGATAACGAGACCGAAAGCCACACCCGCCGGGTGGCCGACCTGACCACCCACCTGGCCGCGGAACTGGGCGTGCGCGGCGAAGACCTGACGCACATCCGCCGCGGCGCCATCTTGCATGATATTGGCAAAATCTTCGTGCCCGATTCCATCCTGCTCAAGCCGGGGCCGCTGACCGATGAAGAATGGAAGGTGATGCGCATGCACCCGGTCTATGCCCAGCAGATTCTGGCGCCGGTGGCCTTCCTGCAAAAATCGGTGGAGGTGCCCTACAACCACCACGAGCGCTGGGATGGCACCGGCTACCCGCGCGGCGTCAAGGGCGAGGCCATCCCGCTGGGGGCGCGCATTTTTGCTGTGATTGATGTGTGGGATGCGCTGGTCAGTGACCGCCCCTACCGCAAGGCTCTGCCCGAAGAAATGGTGCTGGATTACCTGAAGCAGCAGAGCGCCTCGCACTTTGACCCGCAGATTTTGCAGGCCTTTTTAGATCTGCATCAGAGCGGCACGCTGCACGAACATACTGCATAAACCATGCACATCCGCGTGGGGCTGGAAAACGAGTTTGAAGGCCGCTCGCTGGCCTGGGCGCTGGATTATCCCGGCTGTTTTGCTTACGGGCCCGATGCCAGCACAGCCCTGGTACGGGTGGTGCCCGCCCTGATCGCCTACCAGGACTGGGTGGGGCGGCATACGACCAGCTCGTGGCTGACCAACCTGGGCGATTTTGACGTGCGCCTGAGCGAGGTCTGGCAGGTCTATCGCCTGAACGAAGATTATGAGACGATTCCGCAGGGCGGCTATGAGGTGAATGCCTGGTTCCAATCAGACTGGCTGCCGCTGACCCGCGCCGAGGTGCGCCGCGCCGCCCAACTGCTCGAGTGGACCCGCGCCGACCTGCTGTCGGTCACGGCCGACCTGACCGACGCCCAACTGGACGCCGAACGTCCCGGTCAGCGTTGGAGCATTCGCGGCATTCTGGCGCATGTGGCTACGGCTGAATGGTGGTACCTGGACCGGCTGGGGCTGGCGGGGGGTGAGCGTGCCGCCCTGCCCAAAGATCCACTGGCGCGGCTGGCGGCGGTGCGGACGCGGCTGCTGGCAGCCCTGCCCGCGCTGGATGGCCTGGAGCAGGTGGCCGGCAAACAGGGCGAGTTGTGGAGCCCGCGCAAGCTGGTGCGCCGGGCGCTGTGGCACGAGCGCGACCATGTGAATCATATTTTGGAGTTGAAGCTGGCGGGGTGAGTGCTTTAAGTTCCATGTTCCACGTGCGACGGGGCCGTCTGGCGTGAAATGTAAGAACCGTGCAGCACTCAATAAGAGTCTGGTAGGGGCGGCCCTGTGTGACCGCCCTGACAACACCATGAGATGCCCCTGCGCCGCAGCGAAACGCCTATCTGACAACCTCGCCATCTTTTATGACGACCCAACCCAGCAGAGCGGCATCTTCAGGGAAATGCTCAATTTCGCGCGTCTCACTCCCGTCAAAACGGATCATCATGATGACCTCGTCTTGGGTAGCATAAGCAAGCTGCGTTGAATCCGGTGACCAGACTGGGGCATCAGCAAAAAGACACGGTTCAATATCAATGGACTTGATCTTCTTAATAGCCGTGTTCTCAAATTGGTAAATCGCTATGGCATCCATCACGCAGGTTGCCAGATATTGGCTGTTTGGACTCCAGTTGTGCGGTATTTCAATCGAGAACGGACCATATTCTGCCGAATCACAGGTCGTTTGACCATCGAAACAGGCTGTTTTGACCAGTCCTATGCCATTTTCCCATGGCGGAGTAGACCATGAGCCACCATAATGACTGTAGTAGGTAAACCAATTCCCATCTGGGGATAAATGAGCGTAACCACAATCGAGCAGCGCCTTTTCACATTTACTGACCGGGGTAACCCCACTTCCATCAACAGCTATGAGGTAAATTTGAGATGGCTGGTTTTCTTCAAAAGTGCAGACAGCCAGGAAATATTGGTTATCTACTGAAAGCGTTGCGCTGTTACAGCCACTCAGAAATGGATATTCGCTTTTTTGACCGGTTGCCAGGTCAAACATATAGCCGCGATGCCCTTGCCAGGGGATATAGACCACATGGTGTAAGTCTGGAGAGAAAGTTGATCCGAAGCCTGCCGGTATTTTATCAACCAGTCGGGTCTGTGTCCCCTGTCCCAGTGAAAAAGCTCCGATTTCATAATACGTTTCATAGATCAAGTATTCCCCATCTGGCAGGCTGGCATACCCCAGGACGGGTGGCGTGGTTGGAGAAGGCTCTGGTGTTGAGGTCGGCGGGACCAGCGTTGGGGTGCTGGTGACCCGAGTCGGTGTTGCCGAGGGCAGGGGCTGGGTTGTGCTGGTAACAGTGGGGAGTGTAGCTGCCGTGCAGGCGGTCAGCGCCAGCAGCGCGATAATGCTCACGATGAGAAAGAAATACGGGTGTTTATGCATATCAGGCTACTCGGTTCTTGCGCTTATTCACGGACAAGACTCAATGCCGGAATCCTCGCCCCGAAGCTTGCGATACCAGAGCGGCGGTAACTCGGGGACAAATTCCTGTTTTAGGAAATCCGTGCGGGCAAAAACAAAGCTTTCTCTGAAAAAAACGCGGATTGAGATGCACGTTGAATCTTTATAGTAGCTCACCAGCTCACTTCCAGTACTGTTTCCCGCGTCCCGGGTCCAACCGGCTTCATCCAGCAGGGCCGAATAATAATTTACAATTTCGACTTCAGGGTCTACGATCTTGTATTCAATAGCAGACTCAACATTATACTGATCAATCCAGTCCACCCGCCCTACTTCTGAAAGGCCGGGCGGCGGCGGAAACTGTTCAAGAGTCTCGTAGTTTATATCCACCAGCTTCTGCTGGATTTCTGGCAGTTCGGCTTGCACCCGGTTGTACCAATAGTTCAGGTAGATAAAATAACCAACCACACCGAGGATGATGCTGACGAAAATCCCCAGAAATATCTGGCAGCCTACGGGAAAGGTTCTTTTTTTCATTGGCAATTCCTCTTGGGGGGTAAGATGTTATCTGGTTCTTGCACCTTCTAATGGACAAGAGTGAGTTGTTGGATCCTCACCTCGAAGCAAGCGGTACAGGGCGGGTGGCAATTTGGGGCTAAATTCCTGTTTCTCAAAATCGGTGTAAATGTAGACCCCGTATTCGTCAGAATTAACGCTGACAGAGATACAGGTTGAAT
>JAGOFZ010000221.1 GCA_017996955.1 Longilinea sp. | reverse complement strand
GAAATTTGTGGTTTCGGAGCGCTTTTGATATTTAATGGTTGAACAGGGTGGGGATTTCTTCAGGGTGGCGGGCAACTCGAACCCCAGATGCCTGCAGGGTGCGGATTTTTTCTTCGGCGCTGCCGCTGCCGCGTTCAATGATGGCGCCAGCGTGCCCCATGCGTTTTCCGGGCGGGGCGGTTTGCCCGGCGATAAACGCCGCAACGGGTTTGGTCATCCGGCTGGCAATGAAGTCGGCGGCACGCTCTTCATCGGAGCCGCCGATTTCGCCAATCAAGACCACCTGGTCGGTGTGGGCGTCTGCCTCAAAAAGCTCGAGGATGTCCGTAAAGCTGGTGCCGTTGATGGGATCGCCGCCAATGCCCACGCAAGTACTGGCGCCCATGCCAGCCTGGCGCAGGGCAAAGAGGACTTCATAGGTGAGGGTACCTGAGCGAGAAACCACGCCCACCCCACCAGGGCGGGCAATTTCACCGGGGATGATGCCGACTTTGCTTTCGCCAGGCGTGAGAATGCCCGGGCAGTTTGGACCAATCAAGCGGACATGACGCTGGTCCAGATAGCGGCGGACGCGCAGCATATCCATAACAGGCACGCCTTCGGTAATACAGACGATCAGCGAAATGCCCGAATCGGCGGCTTCGTAGATGGCATCGGCGGCAAACCGCGCCGGGACAAAAATTACGCTGGTATTGGCTTCGGTAACTTCTACGGCGAGCCGTACCGAATCAAAAACCGGCACCTTGCCACCCAACACCCATTCGCCGCCCTTGCCGGGTGTGACGCCGGCAACAATGTTGGTGCCATAGAGATACATTTGCTCAGTATGGAAAAGACCTTCACGCCCGGTGATGCCCTGAACCAGCAAACGGGTTTCTTTGTTCACCAGAATGCTCATGTGCGCACCTCTCCGACCAGGGCCACCGCTTTTTGAGCTGCCTCAACCAGGGTTTCGGCGGTAATCATGTTGGCTTCAGCAAGAATCCGGCGACCTTCAACGGCGTTGGTGCCGACCAGGCGCACCACCATGGGGGTGCGCGGGCGGGCTTTGCGAATGGCGGAGAGGATGCCACGGGCCACTTCATCACAGCGCGTGATGCCGCCAAAGATGTTGATCAGGATGGCTTTGACGTTGACATCTGAGAGAATGATCTGAAATGCGGCGGCTACTTTCTCGGCGCTGGCGCCGCCGCCGATATCCAGGAAGTTGGCTGGCTGACCACCGTAAAGCTTGATAATATCCATAGTGGCCATAGCCAAACCCGCCCCATTGACCATGCAGCCAATTTGACCATCCAACTGAATGTAAGACAGGCCGTTCTTGCGGGCCTCCGATTCAGCCGAGGTTTCTTCGTCCACATCACGCAGCGCAGCCAGGTCGGTATGACGGTAGAGGGCATTATCGTCGAGGATCATTTTGCCATCCAGGGCAAGCAGATGTTGATCACCGGTGATGACCAGGGGGTTGATTTCGGCCAAGGTGGCGTCATTTTCGAGGTAGGCGCGCCACAACCCGGCAGCGATCTGGGTGAAGGAGCGCCAGAGGTCTTGCGGCAGGTCTATGGCAACGGCCATATCACGGGCCTGGTATTCCCGCAGTCCGATGAGCGGATCAATGTGCGTTTTGACAATTTTTTCGGGGGTGAGCCGGGCGACCTCTTCAATATCTACACCCCCGGCAGCCGAAATCATCATCACTGGGCGGCGGCTGGAGCGATCATTGGTGATGCCGAGGTAAATTTCTTTTTTGATATTGACAGCTTCGTCCAGCAATACCCGGCGTACGGGCAGGTCTTTAATCTTCATCGCGAGGATCTGGCGAGCCAGGTCACCGGCTTCATCTGGCGATTTTGCCAGGCGAATGCCGCCCGCTTTGCCACGCCCCCCCACCAGGACCTGGGCTTTGACAACTACGCGACCGCCCAATTCTTCGGCGATATGCCGGGCTTCTTCAGCCGTATCGGCCACGCTGCCGCGGGGAATGGGGATATCGTAGCGGCTAAAAATATGCTTGGATTGGTATTCGTGAAGTTTCATCCCAACCATCCGAACCGGCGCTAAAAAATAAAAAGGGCCCGGCGAAACTTGCCGGGCCCTCTGAATGCTCCAAAGGGCTTAACCCTTGAGGAATTCTTCCAGGGCTTCTTTGCTGATGCGGTAGGCGTTGCCAATCTTCTTGGCTTTGAGGTCGCCGGCGGTGATGGCCGCGACGACATCTTCTTCGGAAACGCGCAGAATCTGGGCCGCCTCAGAGGGGGTCATGACGGCGGGGATAGCTGCCGCAGTACCACTACCGGCAGGGGCTGCACCGCCAGCCGGAGGCTGAGCCTGGGCGCCGGTCATCCCCTGGAGGGATTGGTTGATGACGCCGCCAAGCCCAATGCCAGCGCCAATGCCAGCCGTGAGGCCGGCGCCGCCGCTCTGATTCTGGGCAGCATCGCGCAGCGCATCGGCTGCCTGGAGCTGGGTGTAGGTCTGCATATCCAGCATACCCATGGCGCGCAGTTCTTCGGCAGATTTGTCAGACGGTTTGAGGTTGGCAATGTAGTAAGACTTGAGGGTGAGGCCAATGGCCTTGAAGTCATCCTGGGCTTTGGCGCGCACGCCAGCGCCGATTTCTTCGGTCAGGCCGATCATTTCGGCAACGCTGTGCTTGGCGCCGGTTTCGCCGAGGATATCTTGCAGCTTGGAGAGGAGCATATTGCGCAGGCGGTTTTCAATATCGCTGGTGCGGTACATGCCCTGAGCGCCGACAAGCTGGGTGACAAACTGCTGCGGGTCGTTGACCTGGAAGCTGTAGGAGCCAAAAGCCTGCAACAGCGCTACGCCCAGGCCCATGCCTGGATTGCGGACGAGGATGGGCTGCGGGGTGCCCCATTTACGATCGGCAAACTCACGCATGGAGACGTAGTAAACCTCGGCCGTGAAGGGGGTGCGATCATTGAAGGCTTTGCCAACCAGGTCCACCAGCAAGGGGATGTTGGCGGTGACGATGGTGTGACGGCCCGGCCCAAAAATATCGAGCGCATGACCATCGCGGAAGAAGACAGCTTTCTGAGATTCACGGACGATGACCTGGGAACCGATGCGCAGGTCAGCTACGCCCTGTTCGGGAAAACGATGGACGATTTCATCCATCATCTCGCTTGGATATTCAACAACATCAAAGATTCTTGCCATTTTGCTACTCCCTGGGGTAAATGCTAGAGGGCTGAAAAAGATTA
>JAGOFZ010000219.1 GCA_017996955.1 Longilinea sp. | reverse complement strand
CCACCGGCAAGCTGCTGGATACCACGACAATTTACCCGCACGAACCCCAGAAGCATTTGGCCGAGTCGCTGGAAACGTTGAAGAAGCTGGTGCAAAAATATCATGTTACGCTGATTACAATTGGTAATGGCACAGCTTCTCGTGAGACAGAAGCCCTGGCGGCGCGTTTGATTGATGAAACGCCGGGCGTACGTTACCTGATCGTCAGCGAAGCCGGGGCGAGCGTGTATTCAGCCAGCCCGCTGGCACGCGCCGAGATGCCTAACCTGGATGTGAGCCTGCGCGGGGCAGTTTCGATTGCGCGACGGGCACAAGATCCGCTGGCAGAACTGGTAAAGATTGAGCCCAAGGCGATTGGCGTGGGGATGTATCAACATGATGTGGATCAAACTGCCCTGGGGCAATCACTGCAGGGTGTGGTGGAAGATGTGGTGAACCGGGTAGGCGTGGATGTGAACACGGCCTCGCCGGCGCTGCTGACGCATGTGGCAGGAATTGGGCCCAAGCTGGCCGAAAAGATCGTGGCGCACCGGGATGAGAATGGACCTTTCCGCAACCGGGCTGAACTGCGTAAGGTGCCGGGACTGGGGCCCAAAGCCTTTGAACAGTCGGCAGGTTTTTTACGCATCAATGGCGGCGAGAATCCGCTGGATGCTTCAGCCATCCATCCAGAGAGTTATGGGGCGGCGCAAAATGTGCTGACGCTGGCAGAGATCACCGGGGAGACAGGCACCGAAGAGCGCCGGGCACGGCTGGATAAACTGGTCAAGGGGCAAGACTTGGCTGCGCTGGCTGAGGCGGTGGGCTGCGGTGTGCCAACTTTGAAGGATATTCTGGAGCAACTGGTGCGCCCCGGGCGCGATCCACGCGCGGATACGCCGGCACCGATTTTGCGCACCGATGTGCTGAAAATGGAAGACCTGGTGGTTGGGATGAAGCTCAAAGGAACGGTGCGCAACGTGGTTGATTTTGGCGCGTTTGTGGATATTGGCGTCAAACAGGACGGGCTGCTGCACCGCACACAGATCCCCACCGGTACGCGGCTGCAAGCCGGGCAGATTATCGAGGTCGAGATTCTGAAAGTGGAGAACGAGCGCGGGCGCATTGGCCTGGGCTGGGCTGCAGGATAACCGCCGGGAACCAAACAATCGGCAATAACGTCCTCTATGCGGTAGTTTGCTTTTTAAGGCAGGCTGCCGTATACTGATTGATGTTATTTTTGGAATGAGGAGAAGAGAAGATGAAGAAAGTCTTGATGATGGTTTCTACTGTGCTGGTTATGGCACTGATTCTGTCTGCCTGCAATATGCCGCGGGGAACAACGGAGCCCACAACCGGGCCGACTGAACCGGCGGCAACCATCGTTGCCCGGACGGTTTCGGCGCTGCTGACGCAAAGCGCCATGCTGACACCCCAGGTAACCGCAACCCAGCCGCCGGTGGTGCAGCCGACTGCGGCTGTGCCGACAGCCGAGGTTCCGACCCTGGCACCCACCACTCCGGCAACGCCTGTGCTGCCGACCATTACCCCCACCCCACAAATTTGCGACCGGGGGAGCTTTGTGAGCGAGACCATTCCGGATGATACAGAATACCAGCCTGGCACCAGCTTTGTCAAAACCTGGCGCATCAAGAATAACGGCACCTGCACCTGGACCACGGCTTACAGCTTTGTGTTTGTCAGTGGGGATGCCATGGGCGCCACCACGGCGATTCCGCTGCCGAGCAGTGTTGCCCCCGGCGCCACGGTCGATCTCACCGTCACCCTGACCGCACCGGCAACCGCCAACACCTACCGAGGGGACTGGATGCTGCAGAATGCCTCTGGCGTGCGGTTCGGTCTCGGCGACAAGGCCGATAAAAAGTTCTGGGTGCAGATCAAGGTTGTTTCGGCACCGTTTGCGGTGACATCAATTGCGATGAGCGCCAACCCGTCAAATTACAGCGGCGTCTGCCCGGTGACCATCACCTTCACGGGTGGGATGACAGCCAGCGCACCCGGTACCGTGACTTATTACTGGGAACGCAGCGATGGCGCCAAAAGTGCGACGCAGAGTCTGGCATTTACAGCAGCGGGAACCCAGAATGTGACTTACACCTGGCAGTTAGGCACCACTTATACGGGTTGGGTGAAAATCTATGTGGATGCCCCCAACCACCAATATTTTGCACCGGCTAATTTTACAGTAACCTGCCCGTAATAACCCGACACTGCTTTGATACAAAAAAGGCGTGCAGCTTTTGGGCTGCACGCCTTTTTTAAACCTTCAACAGCGCCGCCAGGGTGGGGATGGAGCGATCAGGATGGATGTGGGATTGGACGGCGTGGTTTTCGGGGGAATCGGCCCGACGGGTGAGCCAGATGGCGGTGATGCCAACCGATTGAGCGCCCTGAACGTCGGCTGGCAGGCTGTCGCCAACCATGGCGGTGCGAGCCAGGGAAGTGCCAAAGAAATCCAGGGCCAGTTGAAAGATATGCGGGTGCGGTTTGCGAACGCCGACCTCGGCAGAAATCCAAATGCGTTCAAAATAGGGGCGCAGATTGTCGCGGTCTATGAGGGTGTTGACATCCGCGGCATCGGCAGCATTGGAGATGAGCCCCAGGCGGCAGCCAGAGCTGCGGAGGGCGGTTAATGTGGCATGGGTGTCGGCCTCCAGACAGTAGTTTTGCTGGGTGACGGCATACATGGCTGCCAGAGACTGGCGGATGGTCTCGGAGGGAACATCTGCAAAGCCCTCAAGCTGCAGGGTTTCTTGAAGAATCTGGGCTGTGGTTATCTCAACCAGACTGGCTTCACGCGCGGCAAAGTTCTCGGCGGTGCGCTGGCGAAAACGCGCCGCAAAGCGTTCTGGATCAATGGGAACGCCGGCAGCGAGAAGCGCCTGACACAGTGCGGTATGCGATTGAAAGAACAGATCTCGCCAGTGCCGGGTAGAATAGATCAGTGTGTTGCCGAGATCAAAGAGGATCAGGTCAAATGAACGCGCCAATCAATAGCCTCGCTGGGGATCAAAGCGGTTGAGCAGCGTGGATCCGGCGAGGTAACGCTGCAAGTTTTCAATAAAGACAGCCACGGCGCGGTCATGATAATGCGGGGAGATGCCTGCCACGTGTGGAGAAATAATCACGTTGGGCAGCCGCCAGAAGGGGCTGTTTGATGATAAGGGCTCTTCCGGGAAGACATCAAAGGCGGCGCCGGCGATGCGGCGCTCTTGCAGAGCGTTGAGCAGTGC
>JAGOFZ010000218.1 GCA_017996955.1 Longilinea sp. | reverse complement strand
GCGCAGCACTATCTGGTTTTCGGCCCGGAAGGTGTGCACCGGGTGTCCGGGGATGGCTTCGGGAGGGCGCTGGTTATCAAGGTTGTCGCGGAAAACGGCGACATGTACATCGCACAGGCGTTGAATTTCTTCGGCGGGCAGGCCCTCATTCATCAGCATCTGTTCCACTTCGGCGATTTCGGCCGAGCTGATTTCAGCCGCCAGAGCGCCAAATTCAGCTTTGACTTCTTCCAGGCTTTTGCCTTCATGCAAACCGCGCAGCACATTGAGGATGATTTGCTTGCGGCGGGTTACGTTATCAATATATTCACTCATTACGGACTCCTTCAGTCAATTGATGACATTAATTATCAAGTATGCTTAGATTATGCCAGATTCAGACGGCAGCGTCTTTGCGCTGGCGCAAACAACAGGGCATGATACAATTTAATGATGCCAAATTTACCCCTCAAACCCGAATTACTCCGCCAGACCGAGCTGTTTGCCGGGTTGACGGATGCCGACCTGCAGACGATTCAACAGGCGGCCACTGTGCGCCGGGTGGAGAGGGACGGGTTCTTCTTCTATCAGGGCGACCCGGCAGAGCAGGTGCTGGCGCTGACAGAAGGACGGGTGCGGCTGGCACAGGTGACACCGGATGGGCAGCAGGTGATTCTCAACCTGATTTCAGCCGGAGCGCTGTTTGGCATCATTGCAGCAATCAAGGCCACAGACTATCCCGTTTCAGCCCAGGCGATGGAAGACAGCACGGCGCTGACCTGGTCTCGAGAGGCGATGATGGGGCTGGTGGGACGGTTCCCGCTGCTGGGAATGAATATCATGCGGCTGATGGCTGAGCATGTGCAAGAGACGCAGAACCGGCTGCGAGAACTGACCACCGAGCGGGTGGAACGCCGCCTGGCGCGGACGCTGCTGCGGCTGGCGGCCCAGACCGGGGTCAAGACCCCTGAAGGGGTTGAGATTGGCCTGGCACTGACCCGGCAAGACCTGGCCGAGATGATTGGCGCCACGCTGTACACCGTCAGCCGGATTTTGAGCCAGTGGGAAGCGCAGGGTCTGGTGAGATCGGGGCGCGAGCGGGTGATGATCCGATTTCCGCATGGGCTGGTCAGCATTGCCGAAGATTTGCCGGCGCGGGAATAACCTGCCCGGGCTTATTTGCGCCAGCGCAAAGAACAATAAGCAAAACCGGGGTATGATCATCACATGATGAGCCAACCCCTTGATTCCCAGTGTTCGGTAGCCACCCTGCTGCACCAGTGGCCGGCAGCCGTGCCCGTTTTCTTACAGCGGCGCATGGCGTGCGTGGGCTGCAGCATGGCTGCGTTTGAAACCCTGGAAGACGCGGCCCGTGTATATAAAATTCAACCTGCCCAGTTCCTGGAAGAACTGCAGCAGGCCATTCAAAATTCAGCTTTGGAGGAGAAACCATGACCACCCCCTATCAATATTTTGCCAGCCTGCCCGCCACCGTGGACAGCATTCCGGCCGAGAGCATTGTCAGCCGCGAGCTGCATAAAGACGACCGGGTGAAGGCGATTGTGTTTGCTTTTGCTCCCGGACAGGAGCTTTCGGAGCATACAGCCTCGGTTCCGGCGATGATTCAGATTCTGGAAGGCGAATGCACCCTGACACTGGGCAAAGATTCGTTTGAGGCCAAGCCCGGCGCCTGGGCATTTATGGAGCCCAATCTGCCGCACAGCATTCTGGCGCATACGCCGGTTAAAATGCTGCTGATTATGCTGGCAAAGTAATTCCATAACTGATGTACAATGAAGGGACGCAAACGACTGCGTCCCTTTTTGTATTGAGGATACCCAACTCATCTCTTGAGGTGACCGATATGATCCCTGAAACCGAAATTTTTATCCGTTTACTGGTTGCTGCGGCGCTGGGCGCGCTGGTGGGGCTGGAACGCGAGCGGCAAAATCAACCCGCGGGGCTGCGCACTCATATTATCCTGGTCATCGGCTCGGCGCTGGCGATGACGCTTTCGATTAACCTGGCGACACAGTACCGCGAGATTGCGCCAAACGGCGACCCGGCCCGGCTGGCGGCCCAGGTGCTTTCGGGCATTGGCTTTCTGGGAGCGGGGGCTATTCTGCGTTACGGCACCAGCGTGAAAGGTCTGACCACGGCTACCTCGTTGTGGACCATGGCGGTGGTTGGGCTGGTGGTCGGCGCAGGGCATTACTGGATTGCTGTCATTACCACAATCTTGCTGCTGGCGGTACTGACAATCCTCAACCTGCTGGAAACGCACTGGCTGTCGGCTTATCTGGTGCGCGTGATTACCATCTCGTGCGATGTGCGCCCGCGGATTAAAGAAGACATCACTGCGGCGCTGAACAAGATTACCAAACGGGTACGGCTGGCGAGCGTGGAACGCAACCTGCGGCACGCCCGGCAGCAGTTGAAGTACACCATCCGCGTTTCAGAACGTGATGATCTGACCGACCTGGAATCGGCGCTCAGCTCAATTGAGGGTGTGCGGTCTTATATGATTGAATAACCTAACCGCCATTGTGGGCTAACAGCCATTCCCGGCGGAGGATGGCGTACCAGGCTTCATCCATATAGGCGCCATTCAGCCACAGGCTCTCGATGTGTGTTGCCTCGTGGCGAAAGCCGAGCCGCCTGAGAAGGTTGGCTGAGGCGGCGTTCTGGGGATCAATATTGGCGCACAGGCGGTGCAGGTTGAAAGTATCAAAGAGATGGTTGATCAGGCAGGTGAGGCCTTCGGCGGCATAGCCCTGGCCCTGATAGGCCTGCGCCAGGGTGATGCCCAGTTCGGCCTGGCGGGGGTCACCGCTCAGTCGTTTGAAGGCGCAATCACCGATCAACTCGCCGGTGGTTTTGAGCGCAAAGGCAATTTGCAGCCAGCAGCCGGGTTCGCCGGGCGTGACAGATTGCATTTCAGCGATCAATTCATGGGCCTGTTCCAGGCTGTAAGGTGCCTGCCAGCCCTGGTAGCGGGCTACTTCGGGGTCGGAGCGGTAAGCCGACAGCGCAGGGGCATCGGCAGGGGTCAGGCGGCGCAAGGTCAGGCGAGGTGTTTCAAGGGGAAGAGAAAAAGCGGACATGGATTAATTGTACCCTCAAAATCCGATAGTCTCCCTCAATGATGTTTTTAACGATATGATTAGCGCAAGAGACACCCGAGGGAGAGAAAATGGCAAAACTAGCGCAAACCAAAGATTTTTGTCCAAACGCAGCATGCCCAGATTATGGGAA
>JAGOFZ010000021.1 GCA_017996955.1 Longilinea sp. | reverse complement strand
GGCCGCTCTGGGCACATCCCTCCTGACCATGATCATTGCTGCGTTTGGCACCTGGTATGGCGGTTTCTGGGATGCCCTGATCCAGCGCATCACTGAGGTCAACATGGTGCTGCCCTTCCTTTCCATCCTGATCATGGTGGGCACATTCTACTCCCGGTCCATCTGGACAATTCTGGGAGCAACGATTGCGCTCTCCATCTTCACCGGTGGTATTAAGAGCTACCGCGCCATGTTCACGCAGGTGAAAGAGTCTACCTACATCGAAGCCGCTCGCTCTTACGGGGCCGGTGATGGGCGTATCATCTTCAAATACCTGATCCCTCGTATGATACCGTTGCTTCTGCCCGGGTTGATTTCTGCAGTCCCGTCATTTGTATTCCTCGAAGCCTCTCTGGCGCTGCTGGGAATCGGTGACCCGGTTCTGCCCACCTGGGGCAAGATGATCAATGAGGCCTACGGCAATGCTGCACTCTACCGGGGCTGGTACTACTGGATTTTGGAACCAGCCGTCCTGTTGATGATCACCGGTTTGGGCTTTGCAAGCCTTGGTTTTGCACTCGACCGTATCTTCAATCCACGATTGCGAGGGGTGTAAAAATCATGACTGACAACTTATTACTCCGTGTTGAAAATCTGAAACTGTACTTTAAAGCTTCAAAGGGGTTGGTGCAGGCGGTTGATGGTGTGAACCTCAACCTGAACACCAATGAGGCTGTTGTGATCATTGGTGAATCGGGTTGCGGTAAATCTTCCATGGCCAAAGCCCTGCTCCGGCTCCTGCCGCGCAATGTTGGCACCTATTCCGGTAGCGTTTACATGGATGGTGTGGATGTTATGGCTTTGGATGATGAAAAATATCGCCGCGATGTCCGCTGGGTTAAGATGAGCATGGTGCCTCAGGCAGCCATGAACTCCCTCAACCCCGTACTCAAAGTGGGCGATCAGGTAGCCGAACCCCTGATGGTGCACCACGGCGTGTCTAAAGAAGCCGCCCTGGAACAGTCTCGTGCTATGTTTCAACGGGTAGGCGTACCGGTAGACTTTGTCAACCGCTATGCTTTTGAGCTGAGCGGTGGTATGCGCCAGCGTGTAGCCATTGCCATGTCTCTGGTCACCATGCCCGACCTGGTAGTCTTGGATGAACCTACCTCTGCGCTGGATGTGCTGACCCAGGCTAACATCATGAACCTGCTCAAGCGCATCAAGAAAGAGATCAACACCAGCTTTATCCTCATCACCCACGACATTGCCACTTCCTCAGAATTGGCTGATCGTGTAGCGGTGATGTATGCCGGACAGATTGTTGAGACGAGCGACTCATACCGCTTCTTTACTGCTCCCCTGCACCCCTACTCGGCCAAATTGATGGCTTCAGTGCCAAAACTGCGCAGCACTGCCGAGCCAGACTTTATCACCGGCCAACCGCCGAGCCTCATCAACCCGCCCACGGGCTGCCGCTTTGCGGCTCGCTGCCCCAAGCGTTTTGAAAAGTGCGGCGAAGAACCTCCCACGGTTACCGTGGATGGACGCCTGGTCAAGTGCTGGCTGTATCAGTAAGGCGAGGAGAACAAGATGGCCAAACAAAAACATACCCTTGAAGAGTTGAAATCTACGGTAGCTAGCCATACCGGTCCCTTGCTTTCGATTCGGGATCTACATGTCTGGTTTGAACTGCGC
The DNA here is from genome assembly GCA_017996955.1 of Longilinea sp. Taxonomy (GTDB): domain Bacteria; phylum Chloroflexota; class Anaerolineae; order Anaerolineales; family Anaerolineaceae; genus JAGOFZ01. The sequence continues at coordinate 13,447 of JAGOFZ010000021.1, read as the reverse complement.
CGCTTTGGCTTTGGGCGTGCGGGCTTTGTTCGCGCGGTAGATGGCGTGAGTTTCAATCTGGATCGCGGCGAAGCTGTGGCTGTGGTCGGTGAGAGTGGCTGCGGTAAATCCAGTCTGATGAAAACCATTCTGGGCATCAACATCCCCACCAAGGGTGACGTGTACTATGCTGATGTCCCCATGGGTGAATTCTCCCGTTCTCAGTTGAAATGGTATCGTTCACAGGTGGGCTATGTGCAGCAGGACCCTTATGGCGCTCTACCGCCCTTCATGAATATCCAGACTATCCTGGAAGAACCTCTGATCATCAACGGCGTCAAGAGCAAGCAAGAACGGCTCGAACGCATCCACAAGGCGCTTGAAGAAGTCAAGATGACCCCTGTGGATGAATTCCTGCCCAAATTCCCGCATATGATCAGCGGTGGTCAGCAGCAGCGCGTGGTCATCGCCCGCGCCATGATCAACAACCCCACCCTGCTGGTCGCCGATGAACCCGTATCCATGTTGGATGCTTCTGTCCGTGTGGAAATCCTCAAACTGCTGCGCGGTTTGCAGGAATCTCGTAACTTAGCGGTGATCTACATCACCCACGACCTGTCCACGGTGCGCTACTTCTCGGAATATATTTTCGTCATGTACGCTGGCGAAGTGATTGAGAAAGCCCGTGTGGCAGATCTGATTAATAACCCCGGGCATCCCTATACCCACGCCCTCCTTGCGGCCACCTCTGACCCCGATGCCAAGAACGTGGACGAATTCCAGGAAGTCCCCCCCGGCGAACCCCCGTCACTGGTCAAGCCGCCGGAAGGCTGCCGCTTCCACCCGCGCTGCAAGCACCTGATCGATGGTCTGTGCAACAAAGAGCGCCCTCAGGAATTTGAAGCCGCCCCGGGGCACTTTGTTCGGTGCTGGCTGTTCCAAGAAAATGGAAAGAGTTAACCCCAAGTATTGGATCTGGATTGGGCTTGTTCTACTGCTGATTGGCGTTGTTCTGCCGCTGATGATGGTTGTTCGAGTGATTGAAGCAACCTTCTTCCTGGTCTTCTTCTCTCATGCGGCATCAGTGGTCGGGGCTTTTATGGGCTTCTATGGCATAGCCATGGGATACATATCCAGAAAGAACCGCCACGAATAAACTGAACCGTCATGGACGGAACTGGTGATCAGCAATAGAAATTACGAGGGGCAAATATTGATTGAATCAGCCTGGCGAGGTGATTTTCACCCCGCCAGACTGATTTTTTGCGCTATAATTCTATTACGCAATCGGGGGAGCGCTCGATTGCAGTATTCTCGGAGGCTTGCGGAATGACTCAACGCGTGATGATTGTGGATGATGCCATGGAACTGGGGCGGCTGCTCAAAGCCGCACTGGAGGTCCTGGGCGCAAAATTGACCATTTCAGTTCATCCCTCGGCTGAAGAAGCCATCCTGGATGCGGGCAAACACACCGTCGATCTGGTGGTGACCGACATGCGCCTGCCCGGCATGACCGGCGTAGATCTGATCAAGCGCATGCGCAAACGCCAACCCGACCTCAAGGTCATCCTCATCAGCGGCCTGACAGACCGCAAGATCCGCCAGCAGGCTGAAGAACTGGGCTGCGAGGCCTTTTTGCCCAAGCCGCTGGAAATGGAAGAATTTATCCGCGTCTCTGCCGCCGCCCTGGGTGTCAATCCGCCTGCTCTGGTTGGCAGTGATCCCGTTGCAGGAGAAGAAACCCCGGCCCCCGCGCCGCACCGAGAAAAAGACAAAGAAAAACCTGCTGAGCCGCCTGCCGCAGATGCTTTGGCCGCTGAGACGCAAAAACAGCTTTTGGAAAGCCTGTGTAAATCGGCGGCCGCTCTGGGCGTTGTCTTACTGGACGAAAAAGGGAACCGCCTGGTTCGCAGCGGCGACTTCCCCAAGATTGAAGTGGCTGGCGAATGGATTCCCCCCTTGATGACCGTGATGCAGTCCTCAAACCAGTTTGCCAATATGTTTGCCGATACGCACCCTTCGGTGGGCGTCACCATGCGCGGCGCCGCCTTTGACCTGGTGATGGCACCTGTGAACAGCGGCGTGGTCATGGTTGCACTCAAGCCCGGCAGCAGCAGCATCCGTCTGGCGCTGGCGCTCGAAGAGGTGCTGGCGGTTCAACCCCGTCTGGCAGCCACCCTGGCCGCATCCCCTGCCGAAGCCACCGACTCTGCTCCGGCCAAATCCGGCTCTAAAACCACAGCCAAACCCGCGCCCGCGCCCGAACCAGAACCCCCGGCCGTACCCGAAGACCCCGCTGCCCTGGCTGCGTTTGCGTCCCTGTTCGGTGAAGGCGCTGCCCCGGCGGCCCCCGCTGTATCAGACACAGATTCCTTCTGGGAGCAGGCCGCCGATCAACAGCTTGCCAAGGTCAACCCCGATACCATCAGCTTTGACCAGGCTGTGCAGCTTGGCCTGGCTCCCGACGAGCCCGATAAAGAGAAATAACCGCTCCCTGACCGGTTTGCGCTATAATGAATCCAGATGTCCAATCATCTGGCTGTTCCATTTATGCCCGGCTCTGCGCCTGTCGCCAGCCTGCCGCTGGGGCGTTACCTGCCCCTGCTGCCGGTGGGCATGGCTGCCGCCTGGGCGCGCCAGCACCTCCAACCCGGCGACTGGGTCTTTGACCCGCTGGGCGCACACCCCCTCCTCGCCCTGGAAGCTGCCCGCGCCGGCTGTCGGGTTCTGGTTGCCAGCAACAACCCCATCCTCACCCTCATGCTCCAGGTGCTGGCTGCCGCCCCACAAACGACTGACCTTCAGTCTGCGCTGAGCGATCTGGCGGCTTTGCGAAAAGGCGAAGAGCGTCTGGAGCTTCACTTCCAATCGCTCTACCAGACGCCCTGCCCCGGCTGCGGCGAACTGGTTCCAGCTCAGGCGTTCCTCTGGCGGGATGGTGAAGACCAGCCCTATGCCCGCCTGATCAAGTGCCCGCGCTGCAGTGCCGAGGGCGAGTTTCCCATTACCCCCTCAGACCTCGAGCGCCTGACGCCCCCCGGCGCCGCGGCCCTGCACCGTTCTCGGGCGGTGCAGCGTGCTGCCCTGCCCGACGAGCCCCTGGGCGAGGCGGTGGAAGCCGCAATCAAAACCTACCTGCCCCGCCCGTTATATATTCTCTCGACATTGATCAATAAAGTCGAAGGCCTGCTCATCCCGGCTGAGCGGCGGCGCTTGCTCTATGCGCTGCTCATCAGCGCGCTGGATGAGGGCAGCGCCCTCTGGCCCTGGCCGCCGGGGCGCGCCCGTCCCCGCCAGATCAATATTCCCCCGGTTTATCGTGAAAACAACCTCTGGCTCGCATTGGAGAATGCCATCTCAGCCTGGGTCAATGCCCGCACCCCCCTGCCGGTGGTCCACTGGCCCGATCTTCCCCCGGAGGCCGGCGGCATCTGCATCTACCGCGGCCGCGGGCGAGAGCTTTTTCCCCTGCCGCCAACCATCCACCTGAGCGCCGTTCTAACCGTTCTGCCCCGCATCCAGCAGGCGCTCTGGACGCTCTCGGCTCTCTGGACGGGCTGGCTCTGGGGGTCTGACGCGCTGGTGCCGTTACGTGGCGCCCTGGAACGCCGCCGCTACGATTGGTCTGGCTATGCCGGGGCCCTGGCGCAGACCTTTGCCGCGCTCCGTCCGCACGCCCCCGCAGATTTGCCGCTGTTTGCCATTGTCCCCGAACTCAACCCGCCGTTTTCTGCGGCTGTTCTCACCGCGCTGCAATCTGCCGGTTTTACCCTGACGGGCGCGGCCCTCAGCCCGGAAGGCGATCTGGCCCAGTTCACCTGGCAGCCTGCCGAAGCCGGTGATTCACCCGGAACCGTGCTGGAAGGGATGCAAGCCCATCTCCGCGAGCGCGGTGAACCTGCCGATTTTGCCACCACTTATCTGGCTGGCCTCTTGCCAGCCTGTGCCCCGGCAGCCCCGGCCGATACCCCACCCCTTCAGTCAGTTCAGACTGCGCTGGAAAATGCTTTTCACAATTCGGCGTTCTTTTATCATTACAAAACCAGCGAAAACGCCGCACTGGATACGGGTCTGTGGGGCCTTGCCGACTCTGCCGGGTCTGACCTACCGCTGGCAGACCGCATGGAGCGTTTTGTGGTCACCTGGCTTCAAAAAACACCCGAGTTTATGCAGAGCGCCCTTGAAGCTGACTTGTGGGCCGAATTTCCGGGGCTGCTCACCCCCCCGCAAGACTTACTGCGGGCCTGCCTCGAGTCTTACGCCGAACCCACCGGCGCACCCGGCGCCTGGCGGCTGCGCTCTCAAGAGGCTGCCGCAGAACGGCGTGCCCACCTGAAGGTGGTCTATCAACTGCTCACCCGGTTGGGAGAGCAGATGGGCTATCCCTGTTCAGGCGAGTCGCCCCTGATCTGGCGGGGCGCCTATGCCTTCTTCCCCATGGCCTCAGCCATCATCAGCCGGTTTGTATCTGCGCCGCAGCCCTTGCCCCCGGAGCGCTGTGTGCTGGTCTTTCCCGGCGGGCGCGCCAGTCTGATTAACGTCAAGCTGCGCCGCGACCCGCGCCTGGCTCAAGCGGCCCGCGGCTGGCATCTGCTCAAGTTTCGCCATCTGCGTGACCTGTCCGGGCGAGCCAACCTCACCCCCGCAGCCTTTGCCGACCTGCTGGACGCCGACCCGCCGGATTGGGAAGATGCCCGCCAGATGAAGATGTTCTAATCGCGGCGATTTTTGCCGAAGTTGTCTTGACAAACCTCCCCAATTGCGCGACAATAATTAAAACGCCGCATCATGGCCGGGGCGGATTTTACCGGTACCCCTGACCCACTGGCCCCCCACAGATCAACAGGAGGCTGAAATGGCGCGCTTCAGGGGTATTGTTTTACGGCTGCTGGTCGCGGTTGTGCTGGTGCTGGGGTTCTCCCCGGTTCATCCGGTTCAGGCTTACATTCCGATTTCCGGCACGGTTACCTGGACAATTGACCAGATCATTGCCACAGATGTGGTGGTGCTCAACGGGGCCTTGCTCACCATCCAGAGCGGGGTGAGCGTTACCATGCAGTGCGGCATTGACCCGGCGCCGTATAGCAGCGGCTTATCCACCAAAATTGAAATCATTGTTGAAAATGGCGGGACACTAAACATGAACGGCGCCATTATCCATGGCGATGGCAATGGCGGCTGCTGGCAGGGCATCACCTTCCTGCCCGGCAGCGGCGGCAATATCCTTAACAGCACCATTCAAGATGCCACCGTTGGGATCGCCATCCAGTCCGCCTCGCCCCAAATTCTGGGCAACACCATCTCCAATATGTCGGGTGATGCCCAGACCCCCAGTTCAATCGCTACCGATGCCATTGGCGTATGGGTTTATGGCGTTGGGGCGCTGCCAGTGGTCAATGAGAATACCATCCAGTATGTGAATGGCGGGTTTGGTCTGAACGGGCAAATCGTCAGCCCGGGCGGAAATGCCTACGGCGTTCTGATCACTTCGGGCGCCTCGCCAACCGTCCAGAATAATGACATTCTCAATATTTACGGCGGTAATGGCGGGGTTGGCCAGAGTGGTCCGGCTGGCTTGCCCGGTGCGCCTGGCACAGAGTTGAGCCCCAATGGTGGCAATGGCACGGATGGCGGACCCGGCACTGGCGGCGGCAGCGGCGGCGAGGCTGTGGGCATTGCCCTGACCTCGTCCAGCGCGCTGGTTTCGGGCAACTTTATTTCAGATGTACGTGGCGGAGCAGGGGGATTTGGCGGCGCTGGCGGCCCCGGTGGGCCCGGCGGCAATGGCTATGGCGCCACAGATATTGATGTCGGCCTGACGGGCGGCAGCGGCGGCAGCGGCGGTGGGGGAGGCGCGGGCGGCATGGGCGGCGGTGGGGGCGTAGCCGCCGGAATCCGTTCCCTGCTGGGCGTCCCGCTCACAGCGTATGATAATGACATTCAAATTGTGCTGGGCGGCGCCGCCGGTGATGGCGGCCCTGGTGGGCCCGGCGGTGATGGCGGTCTGGGTGGCAATGGGGGCAATGGCGCACCTGGAACCCCACCCGGTGCGGGCGGTAACGGCGGCTCAGGCGGCGCGGGTGGCGCCGGTGGCAGTGGCGGACTGGGCGGTCAGGCCGATGGCATTCACCTGCACGATTCTTCTCTGCCCCAGCCGCTGGATCGTAACAGCACCTACACCATTTTGGCTGGAAACGGCGGCGCCGGTGGCAGCGGCGGCCCCGGCGGCCTGAACGGCGGCCTGGGCGGCAACGGCGGCTCCAGCCCGCTGCATCCGGGCGGCGCGGGTGGCGCTGGCGGTAATGGCGGCGCCGGTGGGGCGGCTGGTGCGGCCGGTAATGGGGGTGTTGCTGCCGCTTTGCGCCTTGAAAACTTCACAGGCGTCTATGTTGTCACCAATCACCTCGGCGTGGATGTGGCCGCTGGAGAAGGCGGCGTTGGTGGCAATGGGGCCCCCGGCGGCATGGGCGGCCCCGGGGGGATGGGCGGATTCGGGACTGTCCAGCAAGCTCCGGGTGGCAACGGTGGTAATGGCGGCAGTGGCGGCGCAGCCGGGGTCGGGGGCGGCGCTGGCAATGCGCATCTGGCCTTTGTTCAGCAAACCACTGCTGTCCTGACCAATAATACCCTGGTGGAAGTTTATACGGCTCTGACTGGGGGCGCTTCGGGCCAGGTTGGGCCCGGCGGCATGGGCGGGCCCGGCGGCATGGGAGTTCCTCCTGGTGCGACTGGGGCCAATGGCAGCCCGGGTGCGACTTCTATCCCCGGCGCGGGCGGCTCGGCCTATGGTGCCTTGATCTTCACGGGTGGCGTTGGGCAGGTCCACAATACCATTCTTTTCAATATACTCTCCCGCACCAACAAAACCGCCCTGGCACAGCTTGCCGGAGGCATTATGTCCACCGAGGATTATAACAATCTGTATAACTGGGGTGTCAATTATGGAGGCGTGCCGGTCGGGGCCCATAATCTCCTGACCGATCCGCTCTTTGTGGACCCGAATAATAACAACTTCCACCTGACCACACCGAACGCTCCCGGCATTGATTCCGCCGATCCATCCGCTCCGCAGTGTCCGACCCTGGATTACGATACCATCAACCGCCCGATTGACGGGAATGATGATGGAACCGCCGTGGTGGACATGGGCGCGTTTGAAGATGGCAGCTACCTCCAATTTGATTGGGCCTCTATCTCAACCAACGAAGACGAGATCATCCTTCAGGTTACGGTCTCGCGCCTTGGCAACCCGGCGCTGACCGCCTCGGTTGATTATGCTACCGGCGGCGGTGATGCCACAGCCGGGCAGGACTATGACAGCGCCAGCGGCACCCTGACCTGGGCCGCAGGTGATGCTTCGGGCAAGACAATCAACATCACCATTCATGAAGACACGACGGATGAGTTGGATGAAACCTTCAATGTCACCCTGTCAAACCCGAGCAGCGCTTTCCTGGGAACGCCGGCAGTCAGCACCATCACCATCCTGGATGATGATGCCCCGGCGGTTTGTACCATCCAGTTTGCCCAGGCGGCTTCCAGCGCTGGCGAGAATGCTGGCACAACCACCATCGCCGCCACGCGGACGGGTGGCGGCTGCTCCGCAGCCGGCTCTGCCGATTACGCCGTGACTGGCGGCACGGCCACCCCGGGTTCTGATTTTACTGGCGGCAGCGGTACGCTCAACTGGGCTGCCGGAGAGACAGGCACCAAGACCTTCACCCTGACGATTACCGATGACGCTGTGGACGAGCTGGATGAGACCGTCATCTTTGACCTGAGCAATCTCACCGGCGCCACTGCTGGCACTCCCATTCAAACCACCCTGACCATTGGCGATAATGATACCTGTCAGGTAGCCTTCAGCGCGGCCGCTTACGCCGTGCTTGAAGATGATGTTAGTACCACTGTCACCGTGTCGCTTGATCAGGCCTGCGCCGCACCCGCCCAGGTGGATTATGCAACCAGCAACGGCTCAGCCCAATCCGGCTCCGATTACACCGCCACTGCCGGAACGCTGTCCTGGGCGGCGGGCGACCCTGCGCCGCAGACCTTCTTCGTGGATATCCTGCAGGATGCCGAAACCGAAGGCGATGAGACGATCAACCTGCTCCTCAGCAATCCGTCGGGCGCCAACCTGGGAGATCCCAGTTCGGCGGTACTCACCATCATTGACGACGAGAACCCCTCCACCTGCCTGGTGCGTTTTACAGCCTCTGAATATGCTGTTGACGAGACCACATCCAGCGCAACGATCACCGTCATGGTTGAGCCGGCTGCCCAGTGTACCGGCGGGCTCAGTGTTGATTATGCCACCAGCAACGGCACAGCCACCGCCGGGGCAGACTATACCACCGCCAGCGGTACGCTCACCTGGGCGGCGGGCAATACCAACTCGCAAACGTTCAGCATCCCGCTTCTGGATGACAGCCTGGTGGAAGGGGATGAGACCGTTATCCTGACGCTCAGCGATCCAGTGGGGGCGGTGCTGGGCGCCCCCGCAGACTCGGTATTGATCATCCGGGATAACGATGTAGCCCACTTCATTTATTTGCCGGTGATTCTCAAGTAAGGCCGCCTGGCTTAGCCCGAGGCGGTGGACAGGCCGCCTCGGGCTGATGGCTTTTCAGGCTTTGGCTGTCTGGCGCTGGTGCAGTTCATTCCAGACCAACGCCCCCAGCACAATCAACCCTCCCAGAATCAGGCTGGGCAGGCGCACCGTTTCGCCAAACACCAGCAGTGAAACCGCAACCGAGAGCGGCACTTTGAGGTTGTTGAAAATGGCCAGCGCACCAACGTTAACCCGCCGCACCCCCACATTCCACAGGAAGAAACCCAGCCCGGAGGCCGCCGCGCCCAAGTAAACCAGTGTCCAGATCTGCCTGGTGGTCAGTGTCAGTGCCTGCCAGGGCGTGAACAGAGCCGCCGCCAGCCCGGTTGCCAGCGCCCCACCCAGGTACACCAGTCCATAAATGGACGCGTCTGAGGCTGCGCTGTCGGTCATCACCCGCCGGTAGGCTACCTGCCCCAGCGCAAAACACAGGTTAGATAGCTGCATCAAGCCAAACCCCAGCCACTGCGCCGTGCTCACGCCCCCGTTATAGCTGATGATTCCCGTCCCAATCACTGCCAGTGCCGCCACCCACAGCGCGAAGAAATGCACGCGGCGGGTCAGCCCGTCATTAATCAGAACGATATACAGCGGCGTGAAAATGGTGAACAGGGCGGCTTCGTAGGCCTGCAGATAGGCAAAAGCCGCATTGTAGAAAATGTACATCAATCCGTACTGCACCGCGCCGATGCCCAGCAGTTGCAGCCCCTGCCGGCGGGTGACCCCGCGCAGCCGGGCAAATGGCAGGAAAACCAGCAGCGCAATCAGGATCCGGGCAAAGGCCACAAACACTGGATCAATCCCCGCCAGGTTGCCCTTGATCAATCCAAACGAGAAAGCCCACAGTAAGGAAACAAACAGTAAGTAAAGCATGTCATCAGCCTCGGCAGTCTCAAAAAACGATTATAATCAGGCACAAGATTAACACCGTGGAGGCTTGCCCGATGCTGCTCAAAATCACGATTGAATATTGCGCTGTTTGACACTACACCGAGCGCGCCGTCAGTTTGACGGCCGAACTGATGCGGAATTTTGAGCCCGAAATCGAAACCGTTACCCTCATGCCCTCGCAGGGCGGTCGTTTTGAGGTGACGGTCAACGGCAGCCTGCTCTACTCCAAGCTGGCAACCATGCGACACCCCGAACCCGGCGAAGTGACCCGGGCGATTAAAAAATATCTTCAGGATGGTGAAAAATGATGGCTAAAAAAGGCCGTGTGTTCTCCGGCGCCCGCCCCACCGGGCGGCAGCACCTGGGCAATTATCTGGGCGCCATGCGCAATTATGTGGCCCTGCAGGCAGACTATGAATGTATCTATTGTATTGTCGATTTGCACGCCCTGACCACCATGGAAACCACCCGCGACCTGCGGCAGAATACCTATGAAATGGCCCTCGACTGGCTCGCGGTGGGCATCCGCCCGGATGAATCCATCATGTTTGTCCAGTCGCATGTGCCCCAGGTCACCGAGCTGCACACCATCCTCTCCATGGTCACCCCCCTCGGCAAGCTGACCGATCTGCCCACCTTCAAAGAAAAAGTCCGCCAGCAGCCCAACAACGTGAACCTGGGCCTGGTGGGTTACCCCGTGCTGATGGCCGCCGATATTGTGCTGTATAAAGCCGGGCTGGTGCCTGTTGGCGTGGATCAGGCGCCCCATATTGAGTTTGCCCGTGAGACAGTTCGTTCATTTAACTACCGCTACGGCGCCGCCGTGCTGATTGAACCGGACATGAAAGTCACCGAGGTCCCCAAGGTTGTTGGCATTGACGGCGTTCAGAAGATGAGCAAGAGCCTCGATAACCACATCGAGCTGGCTGCCACCCCCGAAGAGACCAGCAAGCGCGTGATGAGCATGGTCACTGATCCCCAGCGCCAGCGCCGCACCGATCCGGGTCGCCCCGAAGTCTGCAACGTGTTTGCCCTGCACAAGGTCTTCTCACCGGCTGATGAAGTTGCCATGATTGATACCGAGTGCCGCCGTGCGGGCATCGGCTGCGTGGACTGCAAGAAACGCTTTGCCGCCAACCTCAACGCCCATCTGGAGCCTTTCCGCACCCGCCGTGCCGAGCTGGATCGCAATCCGGCTGCTGTCTGGGATATTTTGCATGAGGGCGCCGGCCGCGCTCGCGCCATTGCCGAAGAAACAATGCGTGAAGTTCGCACTGCCATTGGTCTGCCCGAATAGCTGCCCATGAAAGCTGTGATCCAGCGCGTCACCCGCGGCAGCGTGACCATTGAAGGCCGCCGCGTGGCCGAAATTGACCTGGGCCTGGTGATTCTACTGGGCGTTGGCCCCGGCGATGATGAAGAAAAGGCCCGGCTGCTGGCGCGCAAAATTGCCATGCTGCGTATCTTTGGCGATGAAAACGGCAAGATGAATCTGTCGGTGCTGGATGTTAATGGCGCAGCAATTGTCGTTTCGCAGTTCACGCTCTATGCCGATACCCGCAAAGGCCACCGCCCGGCCTTCACCGATGCCGCCCCACCCGAGATTGCCCGCCCGCTCTGCGATCGCTTTACCGATTTGCTTCGAGAGCAGGGCGTGCCGGTTCAAACGGGCGAATTTGGCGCTCACATGCAGGTCGAAATCCAAAACGACGGCCCCGTCACGATTTTATTGGAATATTAACCCCCCTCTCCCTTTAGGGAGAGGGCCGGGGTGAGGGTCAGGGCGCAGGCCGCCAAAGCGCCGCATCCATCGTCACCGCCCAGGCCCCCGCAGCCAGCACTGCCAGCCCATCTGACATTGAAAACACCCCCGCTCCCGCAATCACCGGCAGCCCGGTGCGTTTGACGGCGCGCACCACCTCCAGCATTTGTGGCAGCAGCCCGGGTCCATACAGCCTGCCGCTCACCAGCTTTCCTTCACCATTGGGCAGGCAGCCGCGCGGTGCGCCCAATAGCACGGCACTGATCCCCAGCCCCGCCAGCGTTTCAACCCAGGTTGCGCTGATGCCAGACAGCGGCATTTCGGCGATGATGGGCAGTTCACCCCGCGCCGCCGCCAGAAGATCCATCTGCTCTCGGTCTTTCAGATGGGGCGGTGGGCTGATGACCAGTGCCGTGACATTCTCGCGTCCCTCCAGCAGCCGGCCCATGCGGTCCGCTTCATCCGGCGTGGCGGGAATCAAATGCGGCCAGACTGGCAGTTCGGCGCGCTCCCAGCGGGCGGCATAATGCTTGAGCACCGCGCGCAGTCCGGGGTTGGGCAGCCCGGTGTGCAGTAAAAACCCACCCGGGTAGTTCAGGCAAGCCCGGCTTTCTGCCGGTGTGCGGGCTGAGAGGCTGATCGGCGCAGTAATGAAAGCTCCGGGCGGCTCTGGCAGCGCTGGAAGCGCAGCCTGTGGAGCAAACCCCAACCCGGATATCAGCCATTTTGATCGGCTGTACAGTTCCTGACGCGGAAGGTTGTCGCTCATCGCGCCTCCAGTTCGCTCAGGGGAAAAACAGGGCCATCTTTGCAGGCCAGCCGCCAGCCCAAGCGCGTCTCCACGGCGCAAACGCCGCATTCTGCCAGCCCGCCGCACGGCATGTCCGTGATGATCAACGCCTCGCCGCTGCACGGGCAGGGCTGAGTGGGGCGAATTGCCAGCAGTTTTCGCCAGTTTCCGGCCTGGGCGGGCATCAGATCCAGCGCCAGATAGTCTGCCCAGGCCGGGGCTTCTGGAAGCTGTTCCAGCGGCAGAATCTCAACCTCGTCAGAAACGCTGGCAGGCGGACTGCCAGAAAACAGCACCACCGCAGCGCCCTGCGCCAGCGCCGCCGTCATCAGCGGGGTCAGCCGCTCGGCGCTGCCGTTGAGCGCAGCCAGCGCCACCCGGCGCGCCTGGGCCGGGAGTGTAAAACCACGTCCCAGCGGACCGCGCACCAGCAGGGGCATCCCGGCAGCCCAGGTCTGGGGCAGCGGGGCCGCCAGCCGCAGCGCTCCGGGTTGAATTGCAACCGGGAAGAGCGCTGTGGTTCGGGGTTCGTTCAATTCAGGTGCATAGCCCAGCAGGTACTGCCCGGGCTGCACTTGCAGCCGGGGCGGGCAGGTCAGTATGCCGCCCATCCCGCCGGTTGAAAGGGTCACTTCCGTCAATACGCTCTCAAATTCAGCCATGCCTTGATTATAGCGGATTCCACTCCTCAAAATCATGGTATTATCAAGCCCATGCCGCCCAACTGGTTGGACAACCTAAAAACACGTGCCCACCTGCTCAAGCGCGATGCACTGGCATTGTATTTTGCCTATCGTGACCCGCACACCCCCTGGTATGCCCGCCTGTTTGCTGCCTATGTGGTTGCCCGAACGTTCAGCCCCATTGACCTGATCCCCGATTTTATCCCTGTTTTGGGCTATCTCGACGACTTGATCCTCACCCCGCTGGGCATAGCCCTGGCTCTAAAGATGATCCCTGCCCAGGTCATGATGGCTGCGCGCCAGCAAGCCGATGCCTCTCTGCAATTTAAAAAACCGATCAATGGGCTTTATATCGCTCTGGTTATTCTGATCTGGTTGTTATTGGCGCTTGTTGTTGGCCTGGCGGTCTGGAATCTGGCCCATACAGGTGCTTGACAAACCCTTTATCCTGATTACAATCAAGGTATTCAAAACCAAAGGAATCAATACGCAATGCTGCGATACAAAGTAATTCTCAATCCGGCGGCTGGCCGTGGAACTGCTCGAGCACAGCTCCCTTTTGTCCGCCAGGCGCTGGAAGGTTATGGCTTATCGATAGATGTTACCGAAACGGCTCGCCCCGGTCATGCGCTCGATCTGGCGCGTCAGGCCGTAGCCGATAACTTTGACGTCATTGTCGCCGGTGGGGGCGATGGCACGGTTAACGAAACCATTAATGGCATGATGCAGGC
>JAGOFZ010000020.1 GCA_017996955.1 Longilinea sp. | reverse complement strand
AGGCAGGTGTGGGCAAGACTGCGATTGTGGAAGGCTTGGCGCAAAAGATTGCCTCCAACGATGTGCCTGAAATTTTGATGGGGCGGCGCGTGATTGCGCTGGACCTGGGCGCGATGATCGCGGGATCTCGGTTTAGAGGTGAGTTTGAGGAGCGCCTGAAGGCGGCGATTGAAGAGGTGCAGCGGTCGGAAGGTGAGATCATTCTGTTCATTGATGAGCTGCACACCGTCGTAGGGGCTGGGGCGGCCCAGGGCGCCATGGACGCGTCCAACATGCTCAAACCGGCGCTGGCGCGCGGTGAGCTGCAGTGCGTGGGGGCAACCACGTTAGATGAGTTTCACAAGTATATTGAAAAAGACTCGGCGCTTGAACGCCGTTTTGCGCCCGTCTATGTGGACGAGCCAACTGTTGACGACACCATCAAAATGCTATTTGGGCTGCGCGACCGGTATGAGGCGCATCACAAGGTGCATTTTGCGGATGATGCGCTGGTATCTGCGGCCCGGTTGTCTTCACAATACGTCACTGACCGGCGGCTGCCGGACAAGGCGATTGATCTGATGGACGAAGCCGCCGCCAAGCTGCGCGTGGCATTGTACCTGATGCCGCCTGACCTGAAACAGAAGAAAACCGAGCTTGACCGGCTGCGCGCTGAAGAAGAGCAAGCTGGCCTGGAGCGCGATTATGAACGAGCTGCGCGCAAGAAAGCCGAACGCATCCGCTTAGAGACAGAGTTTAACGAAGAACGCGACCGATGGGAAGAAGAACACAAGCTGGATGAAGTGGTGGATGTGAACGATATTGCCGAAGTGGTGGCACAGTGGACGGGCATCCCGATCAGTCAGATGATGGAAAACGAAGCCGAACGGCTGCTGCACATGGAAGACAGGCTGCACGAGCGGATCATTGGTCAGGAAGATGCCATCCATGCCATTTCGGATGCCATCCGGCGAGCGCGTTCGGGGTTGAAAGACCCGCAGCGCCCAATTGGATCATTCATCTTCATTGGACCATCGGGCGTGGGCAAGACCGAACTTGCAAAAGCACTAGCGGAGTTCATGTTCGGTGATGCCGAAGCACTGGTGCGGCTGGATATGAGCGAATATCGCGAGCAGCATACCGTCTCACGCTTGTTTGGGGCGCCCCCCGGCTACGTGGGCTATGAAGAAGGCGGACAACTGACTGAGGCTGTCCGGCGCCGGCCTTACCGCGTGATTCTGTTTGATGAAATTGAGAAGGCTCACCCGGAAGTCTGGAATGCGCTGCTGCAAATTCTGGATGACGGCCGCCTGACCGATGGACAGGGCAACGTGGTGGACTTCCGCAATACGGTGCTGATTATGACCAGCAACCTGGGCACCGAATTTGTGCAGCGCGGCGGCACGCTGGGCTTCTTGACCGCCGACACGACCGGTGAAGAGCGACAGACGCATGATAAGATTGAAAAGGCGCTGAAGAGTACCTTCCGGCCCGAGTTCCTCAACCGGATTGATGAAATCATCATGTTTGCGCCGCTCTCACTGGATGAGATGCGACTGATTGTGGACTTGCAGATGAAGGAAGTGAGCACACGGCTGGAAGAACATGGGCTGCATGTGGCATTAAGCCCGGCGGCCCGGGAGTGGCTGGCGCAGGTGGGATATGACCCGGCTTTTGGCGCCCGGCCACTGCGGCGAGCGCTGCAAAAGCATGTGGAGAGCCCATTATCCGTCAGCCTGTTGAGCGGACAATTTGCCCAGGGTGATACGGTACTGGTGGACCTGGATACCGAGAAGAACGCCCTGACGTTCCTCAAGGCAGACCAGGCTTAAAGATCCCCAAGATCAGCTCTACGGGCGGGTGATTCTCTCACCCGCCCGCTTTTTTGGGTGTGGTACAATTCGGGCGTATCCACAACAGGAGGATCATGATGAAAAAAGCGTTGATTACTGGCATCACCGGGCAGGATGGTTCGTACCTGGCCGAGCTGCTGCTCTCGAAAGGTTATGAAGTTCACGGCATCATCCGGCGGGCCAGCACCTTCAACACCCGGCGGGTGGATCATCTGTATCACGACCCCCATGCCAATGGAGAAGATGTCAAACTGTATCTGCATTACGGCGATGTATCGGTGGGTGAAACGCTGCTCAATGTGATTTACAATGTGCGCCCGGATGAAATCTATCATCTGGCGGCACAAAGCCATGTGCGGGTGAGCTTTGACATGCCCGAATATACCGGGGACATCACGGGACTGGGAACAATCCGCATTCTGGATGCCATTCGCAAGAGCGGCACCGAGGCGCGGTTCTACCAGGCCTCATCCAGCGAGATGTTTGGGGGCGCCAAACCGCCGCAAAACGAAGAAACGCCCTTTGAGCCGCGCAGCCCCTATGCGGCAGCCAAAGTATACGCTTACTGGGTGACGCGCAATTACCGCGAGGGCTATAAGATGTTTGCCTGCAACGGGATTTTGTTCAATCACGAGTCGCCCCGCCGCGGCGAAACGTTTGTAACCCGCAAGATCACACGGGCGCTGGCGGCCATTCGGGCGGGGAAGCAAAAGCACCTGTACCTGGGTAACCTGGATTCACGCCGGGATTGGGGCTATGCGCCGGAGTACGTTGAGGTGATGTGGAGGATGCTGCAGCAAGATCAGCCCAAGGATTATGTCATCGGTACGGGCGAGTCCCACTCAATCCGAGAGTTTTTGGATGAGGCCTTTGGCTATGCGGGGATGGACTGGCATCAGTTTGTGGAAATTGACCCGCGTTACTTCCGCCCAACCGAGGTGGATTACCTGCTTTCAGACCCAAGCCGATCACGTAATGAGCTTGGCTGGGAGCCCAAAGTGCGCTTCCATGAGCTGGTGCGGATTATGGTGGATGCTGACCTGGAACTGCAAGGGCTGCCCTGCCCCGGCGAGGGTCGCAAAATCATTGAGGATCGGTTCGGTGGCTGGCACCGGTGGGAACATCAGGTAGTCAGCATGGAGCGATAAGGCGCTGGCCGATAAGATTATGAGAAACCCCATTCAGAGGTTCTGGATGGGGTTCTTTTTATTAATGGCTCAACCATGCGCAGAGTGTTTGGATTTTTTCTAAACGCAGGCGCAAAGCACACTGAAAGTATTTCAGCCCGCACTCCACAGGACGTAGAACTTTTTCTGACTGAATGCCTATCGCTCAGCCGGGGCATAAACGATGAGGATAAATTCAGCTTTGCGGGCCCCGACCTGCTGGCGCACCTCGGCGATGGGGCCGCGCAGGATCATCTCGGAGGGGAGGGTCAAATCCATGGCAAGCAAGATGGAATGATTGGCGCCGAAGGCGCGCGAAACCTCTTCCAGCAGGGCGCCCAGGCGGTAGGGTGTATCCATGAGGACGATGGGCATGCGCAGACCGCGCAAACGCTGCAGTTCCTGGCGGCGCTGGTCAGGCTGGCGGGCCAGAAAGCCGCCAAAGACAAACCGCTCCAGCTTGAAATCCAGCAGGGAAAGGGCGGTCATCAAGGATGAGACGCCCGGTATCGGCTGGATACGAAATTCAAGTTCGGCAGTTCGGCGCACCAGGGCATGACCAGGGTCGGCAAATACGGGGGTGCCACAGTCTGAAATCAGGGCGAAGGACTCCCCCATGGCCAGGCGGTTGACAATTTCATCCACCCGCTCGGCCTCGTTGTGCTCGTTGAGGGTGAGCAACTGGCGCGGGGTAATCTCAAGGCGCTTGAGCAAGGTGGTTGCCGGGCGGAGTTCCTCACAGATGATTGCATCTACCGAGGCAAGCACCTCCAAGGCCCGCTGGGTGATATCACCGGGGTTGCCGATGGGCGTGGCAACGATGTAGAGGGTGCCGGGTGGTTTCATCATGCGTGCCTCCGCAGTGCCTGCCACAACAGACCACGCTGCGGGGCCAGGAAGAAAGCCAGCAAAAAGAACAGGGTCGCCGACAGCACAATGGCTGCGCCAGAAGCAATGTTTAGATAGTAACTGACATACAGGCCCACAATGCCAGAGAAAGCCCCAATGCCAGCCGAGAGCAGCATCATCACCCGCAGCCGGCGAGTGAGCAGGTAGGCGGTGGCAGCCGGGGTAACCAGCATGGCGGCAACCAGGCCAATGCCGACTGTTTGCATGGAAATGACAATGGTCAAGGCCAGCAAAACCAGCAGCAGATTGCGCAGTAAACCCGTCCGCCAGCGCAGGGTCGTGGCAAGGACAGGGTCAAAAGCCATGACCAGGAAGGGACGATAGAAAAAAGCCACCAGGCCAATGACCACGATGCCCAGGCCAGCCGTCAGCCATAAATCGGTGGGGGTGACCCCCAACACATCGCCAAAAAGAATGTGGCTGAGGTCCACCGCGTAGGTGCGGATGCTGCTGATCAGGGCTACACCCAATGCCAGCGCTGCAGAGAAGAGGATGCCGATGGCCGTATCTTCTTTCAGGTCGCCGCGGCGGGAGAGGAAACCGATGGAAAGCGCCACCAGAACCGCTGCCGCCAGTGCACCGATGAGCAGGTTACCGCCGATCAGATACGCCACGGCAACACCGGGCAAAATGGCGTGCGCCAGGGCATCGCCGAGGAAGGCCATGGAGCGCAAGACAACATAACAGCCGATTACGGCGCAGATGATGCCTACCAAAATGGCTGCCAGCAAACCGCGCTGCATGAAGGCATAGGTCAGGGGCTGGAGCAAGGCATCAAGCATGGGTATGCTCCTCGTCGTGCTCGTGCGGGCAGCATTGATCAACAACAATTTCAGCGCTACCGCCCAGGCTGAGCAGCTGACCGCCAAAAGCCTCGGCAACATGCTGATGGGTGAAAACCTGCTCGGACGGGCCGTAGGCGATCAGACGGTGGTTGAGCAGCAAAGTGCGTTCAAACCGTTCGGCTGCCAGCTTGAGGTCGTGGGTGGAGACCAGGGTGGTCACACCAGACTGACGCAGATCATCCAGCAGGTTCAGGGTGGCCTCCTGAGTGGCAGAGTCTACGCCGGTGAAGGGTTCATCCATCAGCAGAATGTGCGGCTCTTGCGCCAGGGCGCGCGCCAGAAAAGCCCGCTGCTGCTGCCCACCGGAGAGTTCACCAATGGGGCTGCGGGCAATAGCCTTGATGTTCAACTGCTCCAGGGCACGCAACACCGCGGCACGGTCACTGGCAGAAGGACGGCGCAGCCAGCCGGCGCGGCCATAGCGGCCCATCATCACCACGTCCCAAACGGTGACGGGGAAGCGCCAGTCCACCTCTTCACGCTGGGGCAAATACGCCACGCAATCATGATGATGACCCAGCGGCTGACCATGAATCCGGATTTGGCCGGCGCGTACCGGTAAAAGGCCCACCAGCACCTTGAAAAGTGTTGATTTGCCAGCGCCATTGGGCCCCACAACGGCAACCTGGGCGCCATGCGGGACATCAAAGGAGATGTCTTGCAGGGCGGCCCGGCCATTATAGCCAACGGTCACATGGTCTAACTCTAACCTGGCGGGATTATCGGCCAGGGGTTGTTTTTGAGACTCAGACAAGCACAAACCTCTTATCGAAAATGATTTTCAATTATAGCCAGCGGGCAGGCATTTGTCAATCAAGACCAGGACGAGTACAATTATCGTATGATGTCTGCGCCGACCCAGTTGGATCACCTGCGAGAGGTGGATGCCCGCCGCGATTTGAACGCGATTGCGAACTTAATTGATATTTGCTTCTGGGCCCACCTGGACCCGGAAGGACGGGCTTATTTGAACCGGCTGCGGCGGCTGGCAGTTCAGCTACAGGTGGTTCCGCTGCGGAGCATGGCAAATGCGGCAGTGCCAATTCAGGGGTTTGTGTGGGAAGAAAAAGGCGAGGTTGTTGGCAACCTGACGTTGATTGCTTTTCGCAGCCGGGGGCAGCTGCTGTATCTGATTGCCAATGTGGCGGTGCACCCCGATTACCGACAGAAAGGGATTGGGCGGGCGCTGACTCAGCACGCGCTGGATTACATCCGCGCGACGGGCGCTGCCAGCGCCTGGCTGCATGTGCGGGCAGACAATCCGACGGCCCGACACCTGTACGACACCTTGAAGTTTGAAGAACGCTGCCAGCGGGTAAACTGGGTCTGGCGGCCTGAGGATCAGGTTCCGGTGGTAAAACCGCCAGCAGGAATAGCGGTAGGAACACGCCGAAAAGCCGAATGGGGGCAGCAGCGAGCCTGGCTGCAGAGCAATTACCCGGCCGCGGTGGACTGGAATTTGATGTTTGACGCTCAGCGGCTGAAGCCTGGCGAACTGCGAAACCTGTGGCGGTGGTTGAACAGCGCCAATCAGACGCATCTGACTGTGCGGCGGGATGACCAGCCGCTGGGGCTGCTCACCTGGGAGACCGGCGCCGGGCAGCACAGCTTTTTCTGGCTGGCGGCGCCAGAGCAGCCCGACGAAGCCGCACTGACCTGGCTGCTGATGCAGGCACGCCACGAATGGACCACCCGGGCGCGGTTTTATAATGCGGCTCTACGGCCTATGCAAATCAACTATGCTGCCGGGCAGGCTGCGGCAGCCTTTGAAGCGGCGGGGTTTTCGGCAGAAAATCATCTGGTATGGATGGAACATCCCCTGCGGTGAACGCCTGCAACCTTTGACCTAAAAAGTCGTATATCTTAGCGGAGGAACAGATATGAAAAAGTTTTTGATTCGTCTGGCGGTTAATGCGGTGGCACTGTATGCTGCCGTGGCCTTGTTGAAAGATACCTATATTTACCCACAAAGCGAAAACTGGACCAGCATTATCTGGCTGGCGTTGATCTTTGGCCTGGTGAATGCGATTTTGCGTCCAATTGTCATGACGGTGGGCTGCCCGGTGATCATCCTGACGCTGGGGCTGGGTACACTGCTGGTCAACACGCTGATGTTCTGGCTGGCAGGTCAAATTGGGCTGCGCTTTGACGTTGGCTTTGAGGTGGAAGGCTTCTGGGGTGCTTTCCTGGGGGCGTTGATAGTCAGCGTGGTCAGTTTTATCCTCAGCTTGATCTTCCGCGACGCGCGCAAGAGCCGGGATTAATCCTACCCAAACGAAAACCGGGCGGTTCAGCAGACCGCCCGGTTTTTATTTTCTCTCAAACCGATTTATCAGGGCAGGGTAAAGCGCAGGATCAGATTGTTGGCTGAGTCGGACACCCAGGCGTGCCCCTGAGCATCCACTACCACAGCACTGGGGTTGGCAAAGCCATCTGACAGGGTGCTGTAGCCGCCCCAGCCGCCGACAAATTCGCCGGTGTCGGTAAATTCGAGCACGCGGTAATTAGGCGGATCGGTCACAAAGATATGGCCCCGGTTATCAATCGCGAGGAAGGGTTTGTTCTCCACATCCTGGCCTTTCCAGCCAGAGATATCGAATGCGCTGAGGGGGGTGAAGGCGGTGTGATTCTCATTTGGGAGGAAGATTTGCACCCGGCGGTTCCAGGTATCAGCCACCATGACGCGGCCATCAACCGTTACAGCAATGCCGACAGGCTCGTCAAACTCGCCCAGCGAGAGGCCGGCGGTGCCAAACTCGGTGATGGTTTGACCTTCAGAAGTGAAGACCACCACGCGCTTGTTGCCCGTATCGGTGACATAGACGCGGCCATCAGAATCGACAGCAATGCCGCGCGGGCCATAGAAGACCGGGCCACCCGCAGCAGGGTCGGTGGTGCCCCAGGTGGTCAAAAACGTGCCGTCGGCAGTGAATTTTTGGATGCGGTAATTCCAGGTATCGGTGACATAAACCGAGCCATCGGGACCAACTGCCACGCCCCAGGGCTCATTGAAGTAGCCGCCAGCCGGTTGAACGCCAGCCTCCACCGCGGCAAACTGGCCCCAAGAATTGAGCAAAGTTTCGCCATCGGCGCTGAAATGCAGAATCCGATGCGCCCGGGAGTCGGCGACATAGAGTGAGCCATCGGGGGCCACGGCCAAGCCGTGCGGGTTGGTCAGTTGGACCGGGTCTCCGCCAACGCCGACCACAATATCCGGGCTGAGCAACTGGATCTTCTCCTGATAGGGGTCAACCTCGGGCTCGGGAGCGGCGGCGGCAGCCACGCCATAATTCCAGATCTGAGCAGCGATATCGCGGCGGACATAGAGCCGCATGCGTGCCGAGGGCTGCCAGTTTTCCAGGGTCAGGTTGGTTTTACCGGTCGTTTCAGCGTAGAGATCATAGTCGCGGTTCAGCCAGATGTTATACAGCCCGGTGCGAAGCTGCGGGCTCTTGAGGGCGTTGCCAATGCGCTGCCAGGTGAGGCCGTAGTAGTCCTGCATGGGCCACCAGAGGCGCATGTAATCAAAGCCGATGAACTGATCTTTGACAATTGGTTCCAGGCGGGAGAAGTTGGCTTCGCCTACCACAATCATATCGGCGGTTTCGAGATCGCGGGTGGGGTCGGTAAACCAGCGCTTGTTGGGATAGTCGCGGAAGTACCACCAGCCACCATACAAGACATCGTTGTCATAGGCGACTATGGCATCCCGCCCGCCGGTGGTGCGCCGCGAGATCTCTTCGACCTGCTCGACAACGTCTTTGAAATCACCGGAGGCATGGGCATAGACCAGGAACTCTTTGGCGTTATCATAGTTAATGAAGGAAGCCCGATAGGCATGGCGGGTTGTAAGCACTGCCAGAAAGACAAAAACGACCAGAGCAGTCAGGCGCAGGATTTCAACCGTGCGCCATTTGCGCAACAGGTTGAAGGTGCCCCAGGCGCAAAAGACGGTGACGATGGACCAGAAGACAAAGGCGTAGGTTGCCGAAAGCTGTTCGGTGGTCAGTGTGTTTCCGGTGAGGGGTTTTTGGAAGGGTGGGTTAAGCCCCAGAACGCTGCCAAGCAGATTGGCAACCCCCAGAAGGAAGGCGGCGATCATGAAGACAGAGGCCAGACCTTCTTTGTTACGCAGCGATTGCCAGTCAATTTTGTCTGCCAGCCAGCCCACCGACCAGCCCGAGGCCAGGAGCATGGGCAGGGTAATATGAACGGTGAGCCAGGGCATCTTTTCCCCGGCCACAGAGTAGGCAACCAGGGCGGTCAGAGACCAGAAGAGCAAGAGGGCCAGGGTGGGCACTTTTGCTGGCTGGGCGACGGGTTCAGGCGCCGGGGTTGGATCATTGACCTCGGACGCAATTGGTGCAGGCAGTGGTTGTGGCTGTGGCGGCTCGGCAGTTGGCGAGTCGCCGGGGAGGGCCGACAGGCGGTTGTGGCGGAAGCCCAGGTAGGCCGCCAGCAGAGTGCCCAGGGCAGCCAGATACTCATACATGGGGATTTGCAGGAAGGCATAGTAATACCAGGGTTGAGAACCGCGCTGCTCACCCTGCTGACTGAGCCAGTAACCCAGCGAGCCGACAATGCCGGAGAAGAAACCGTATCCGTTGGTGAAGAAGGTGGTGTATAAGACTGCAAAAACAGCATAGAACAGGACGGCATTGCCAATCCACAATGGGGCGTTCCACCACATGCCAATCAGGCCAGAGATAACCAGTAAGATGAACAGTGTGACAATGATGGTGATAATGCCAGCCGTGGAGGTATAATCCAGCGGGTTGCCGCCCAGCATTTTGATAGGGAAGGCGGTCAACTGCGGCAGGACCAGCGTGCCGACCAGAATGAGTAAGTCAAAAGAACGTTCCGCACGGATTGCTTTCAAACCAAGGGAGCGCACCAGCGTCACCAGGGCAATGACGCCCGAGATAATTGCCAGCCCGACGCAAAAGAGCGTTGCCGTGAGGATGGTATTAATCAATTGGGGGGAGACGGACGCGGGATCGAGAGCGGCTTGCTTGGTTAAATCGGCCTCATAGGTACCCAGGCCAACGCCGATGATAATCAGTGATAATGCGACGGCCATCAGCACGATGAACAGCGTCCGGCGCCGATCCTCGGGCCAGCGGGTCTGAGCGATGCGTACCAGAAAGAGCAGCGCCAGGAAGAGCAGCAACTGGGCGGCGTAAATAAAGGAGGTTTCTTTAGTGCAAAAATGCAGGACCAGGGCAGCCGTGAGGATATAAAGCGAGGATGGTTTACCGTTATCCAGATAGCGCAACACAGCAAAGAGCATCATCACGCCGAGGAGCTCAATAAAGCCCTCGTTGCGGGTGTAACGACCATAGAATAACATGTAGGGCGAAATCAAGAAGAAGATGCCGGCAAACAGGGCTCCCTTGCGCCCCAGATAGCGGCGGAAGCCGAACAAGACGAAGCCTACCGCCGCGGTGCTGAACAAAGCCGCCGGGATGCGGGCTGAGAAGTCATTGTCACCGAACAGGGTATAGCTGAGCGCCAGGAGGTGGAACTGCATGGGGCCATGGGTGATGGGGTCGTGACGATAGCCGCGGCCTTCGTAGAGGTCAAAGGCAGGGACCACGTGATTGACTTCATCATGGCTCATGGCGCGCCAGCCAACGCCATATAAACGCGAAACCAGGGCTATCAGGATGATGAGTACCGCCAGCAAGTTCTCAACGGTCAACCAGCGGGCATAGGCAGTCAGGGGACGATCGAGCCAGGATTCGGATTTCTCACTCATAGGTGTCTTTTCCAGAGGTGATGATGGGTTGATTGCCGCAAGGTTTTTGACCAGGGCAACATGGGTTGATTATACTCGAATTGAGGCAGGGTTTCAGATTGTAATGATACAATACATCTATACCCTCAATCCAGGATGCTCCCATGATGCCTTCAAAGCCAGCGCGTTACAGCCTGTTTGCACTGCTCTATTTTTCGCAGGGTGCGGTGTTGAGCTTTTTCACGGCGTTTAATGCCATTTATTTGCTCTCGCATGATGTGAGCATGACCCGGATTGGTTTGATGGGCACAATTGCGCTGTTGCCCTTTATTTTTAAGATTTTCCTGGGCATGCTCAGTGACCGGGTTAATTTGCTGGGGCACGGGCACCGCAAGCCGTATATTTTGATTGGGCTGGTGGTGCAGGCAGTGTGTCTGCTGGTGGTGCCGCAGGTGAACCCGGGCACACACTTCTGGCTGTATGTGGCCCTGGCCTTTTTGCTGCAACTGGGCATGGCGCTTTACGACACCTGCACCGATGGTCTGGCGCTGGATACCACCCCGCCGGAAGAAGAAGGGACCATTCAAGGGTTTATGGTGGGTGGGCGAGCGCTGGGGGTGGTGCTGATTGCCGGGATCATTGGGCTGGTGGCAGACCGCTTTTCGTGGGCGGTGGCGTTTTACACGCTGGCGGCGCTGTCTCTGCTGCCCATTCCGCTGCTGCTGAAGGCGCGCGAGGTCAAACAGTCTGAAGCGCGACGGTTTGAATGGGGAGCATTCAAGGCTTTTGCGCAGCCGGCTGTTATTGGGCTGGGGCTGCTGGGGGCGTTGTATTCACTCATCATCAACGGCGCTAATGAAATTGTCAATCCGTTTTTGCAAAGCAGGTTCAGCATCTCGACCACGCAGGCAGGGTTTTTGACCGCCGTCTGGGGGTTGGGCGTGGTTCTGGGGGGCATCACGGGTGGGCGGCTGACCGACCGGCTGGGGCATGCCCGCGCCACGCAGGTGGCGATGATCATGGCGCTGGCAGCAATTGTGCCGCTGGCGTTTATTCCCAGCGCCTGGCTGGCCTGGGGACTGGTGGCGGTCTTTGGACTGGCTTACGGGTTCTACGAGACCGTTTACTTTGCCATTTCGATGAATTACACCGACCGGCGCATCGCCGCATCGATGTTTGCTCTGCTAATGGCGGTGGCCAATATCGGTACAGGCATTGGGCTGGGGATCAGCGGCGCGCTGGTGGATAGCCTGGGGTATCCAATCACTTTTATCATTCTGGCAGGGCTGAACCTGCTGGCAATCCCCTTATTAACCATGATTTTTGGACGGGCAACTGAAAAGGTACAGGAGTATTAATACATGCCTACAAATTTACCGGAAATGCCATTTCCCAATTCTTACTGGGTTGAGCCTGGGCGATTTATGGCGGGAGAATATCCCGGCGTGTATGAAGTCAGCCATTCAAAATTAAGATTGGAGCGGCTTTTGAAAGCCGGAGTATCGGTATTTTTTGATTTGACGCAGGAGAACGATGCCCGCCCCTATTTGCCGCTGCTTAATGAGACCGCGGCCCTGCTGGGGAGAAAAATTCACTATATCCGCATGCCGATTGTGGACTTTTTCATCCCAACGGTGGAAGAGATGAAGATTATGCTGAATCAGATTGATGCGGCGCTCGCAGCCCGGCAGACCATCTATGTTCACTGCATTGGTGGGCTGGGGCGCACCGGCACGGTGGTGGGATGTTACCTGGTACGGCACGGGCAAAATGGCGAGCAGGCCCTGTTGTCAATTCAGGGCCTGCGTGAACATGTGCCAAATTGGTGGGAGAGTTCGCCTGAGTCTCCCGCTCAGCGAGAGATGGTGCGAAACTGGAAACCAGGGCAGTAAGCCGCCTGTTATTTATTATCTTCCAGCATTTTCAGCAGCAAACCTTCAAAATCATCGCACTGTGAAACCAGGGCGCGAACTACTTTGGTGAAGTATTCAGCCTCTAAGAGCTGCATTTCCACATTCTGCATCACAGAATAGACGTGCTTGCCGCCAATCTCTTCAATCGTCCAGAAGCCAATTTTTTGCGTGGCGCTCTTCTTGAGCAGGATGGTCGAGAGAAAATGCGGGATTTTGTCTTCGGAATCGAAGGCCGCCAGGCTGGGAACTGAAAATTCGAGGGTGTTATCATACTTGATGATGTACAGCGTCTGGACGCGACCCGATTCCATGTTGAAGCGGATGGTCGCATGCTTATCGTCAATTTCTGCAATCTTCCAGTCTTGCTGCTTGCAATACTTTTCTACCAGGCTTTTGAAACCCGGTGAGCCAAATAGATTGCTCATATAAACATCCTTTCTGGTTGAATGGGAGATGAAGAGGATACGGTAAATTCTGAAATTAGTATATGACAATGGGTTGAAAAAAGCAATATCAACACAAAAAAGAGAGGCAGAAAAAGCCGCTGCGAGCCCTGGTAAGCGTTAACAGATAGGCCGATTTATACCCGGGAAGGTCTTTCTATGGTAAAATCTGTCCGCCTGAGGCGTTGTACCCTTCGCCTTGGAGTATTTTGTGCCGAAAGGGCTTGAGAAGATGAAAGTTCTATTGATTAAGGACGTTTACAAGTTGGGTCGAGCTGGTGATGTGCGCCGCGTGGCTGATGGCTACGGACGCAACTTCCTGCTGCCGCAGGGTTTCGCCATTCTGGCAACCCAGGGCGCGCTGAAACAGGCCGAGACCATCCGCCGCAAGGCCGAAGCTCGCCGCATTGTACTAAACAATGAGATGAGCGGGATCGCCAATCTGGTCAGCGGGCTGGTGCTGAATTTCACCAGCAAAGCCGGCGAAACGGGCAAGCTGTATGGCTCCATTACCACCCAGATGATTGCCGATGCCATCAATGAAAAGCTGGAGACCAAGATTGACCGCCGCCAGATCGAATGCCAGCCCATCCGCACGCTGGGCGAACACAAGGCGCACATCCGCCTGACGATTGATCTGATCCCGGAAGTGAAGATTGTGGTGCAGCGCGAAGGTGAGCGCAAGGCCGCCCCGGCTGTCAAACCGCAGCCTGAGGTGATTGCAGCCGCACCCGCTGAAGTTCCGGCCGAGCCTGCCGCTGAAGAAGTAGAAGAAGAAGCGGCGGAGTAATCCCCCACCCCAAACGGGATTTCAAATGACCGGCCGGGGGCAGCCTGTTGGCTGGCCTGGCCGGTCTTGTTTTTGAGGACCCATGTCCCCCACCATTGGAGCGCAGTTAAAACAAGCCCGCGAAGCCCGCGGCCTGACTCTGGAGCAGGCATCTCACGCCACGCGCCTGAGGCTGCATTACCTGCGCGCTCTTGAAGAAGATCAGCGTGAGGTACTACCCTCAGAAGTACAGGGGCGGGGATTTTTGCGCCTGTATGCCGATTTTTTGGGTCTGCCAGTCCAGCCGCTGCTGGATGCATGGAAGACCAACCAGGTTGTTATGGAAACCCTGCCACCGGCAAAGGTGGAAACCCCAACCATAACCGAGCCGGTAAAAGAAGAATCCGTGGCTCCAGAGGTTGTGATTGCGTCAGAGCCCCCGCCACCAGCGGGCATCAACCCGCCGACGACCCCGCGAGCCGAGATCGTTGCGCCCACGGCAGAATCACGGCAGATTTTACAGCAGATTGGGTCTGAGTTAAAGCAGCAGCGCGAAGGATTGAGCCTGTCGCTGGCAGATATTGAAAAACATATTCACGTACGGCAGCACTATCTGAAGGCGCTGGAAGAGGGGCGGTTTGAAGTTGTGCCTTCGCCGGTTCAGGCGCGAGGGATGCTGAGCAATTATGCCAGCTTCTTGAATCTGGATACTGAAAATATGCTGCTCCGTTTTGCCGAGGCGCTTCAAACCCGGCGGACAGAGAACCTGCCAGCCGCCCCGCAGGGGCGCGGCGCGGCCAAACCCCGCGCAGCAAAAGCACCCGGTTGGACTCGATTTTTGACCCCCGATCTGCTGATTGGTGGAACACTGGTGATTGTGCTGGTGGTGGTGATCATCTGGAGCACGATGAATATTTCTGCCATTGGCACCACGCCAGCTACCCAAACAGCCCCCTCAATTTCTGATGTCCTGCTGACCACAACACCGCTGGCGCTGCCAACCAGCGACCTGCCAGTGACAGAATCCACCAGCATTTCTCCTGAGATGCCGGGGGATGCCACCGTTCCAACTTTGACTCTGGCACCGTTGAATACAGACCCAATGCAGATTGTGGTGATTGGGCTGCAGCGCACCTATCTAAAAGTCACGGTTGACGGGGCGGAAGTCTTCAGCGGGCGGGTGGTGCCGGGGAATGCATATAATTTTTCGGGCAGTGAGCAAATTGAACTGATCGCCGGGAATGCCGCCGGAGTGCAAATTTTCTACAATCAAAGCGACCTGGGAACGCTGGGGGCGATTGGACAGGTGGTCAGTTTTATCTTTACACCGGGCGAAGTCATCACCCCTACGCCGAGCTTTACAGCTACCTCGCCAGCCACGCCCACCCCCACCCCAACCCCCACGCTGACGCCAACCCCCGGCGCCACGCCAACGGTAACGCAATTTGTGCCATAAATCATGAAAGCAAACACTTTTTATCTGGTATCACTGGGCTGCGCCAAAAACACGGTTGATT
>JAGOFZ010000217.1 GCA_017996955.1 Longilinea sp. | reverse complement strand
TGGTCCTGGCGCTGCTCATGCCGGCTCCGGTGGAGCGCCTGGGTCGGGCTGTCTCCCGGCAGCCGGTCACCAGCGGCGGCATTGGCTTCCTGGCCTTCATCGCCATCCCCGCGGCCCTGGTGCTGATGTGCATCACCATTATCCTGATCCCCGTGGCGCTGCTCTCCCTGCCGGTGATTGCCGTTGCCGTGCTGGTTGGCTGGATTGGTGTCGGCCTGGAGCTGGGCAACCGCCTGGCGGCTGTCTTCAAGACCACCTGGGCTACCCCGCTTGCCGCGGCTATTGGCACCCTGCTGGTCAGCTTCGTCTCGGCGCTGCTGGCGCTCATCCCCTGCGTGGGCTGGCTCTTCGGCTTCATCATCGCCCTGGTGGGCCTGGGTGCTGTCATCACCACCCGCTTTGGCTCGCGTGAAGCCACCCTCGACCCCATCCGCGGCTCCACGCCTCCGGCTGCCCCGGCGCCCGTGGTCATCCCCGAACCATCCCCGGCGTATATTCCCGAAGAACCCGTTGTGGTTGAGCCTGAAACACCCGCCGAAGAACCCGCTCCCGCCCGCAAGCGCCCCGCTCGCAAGGTGGCTGCTGCCGACGAGCCGCCGGTTGAACCGGGTCAGTAGAACCCAATCATCAAATACTGCGGCAGGGCAACCCCCTGCCGCAGATTTCTGGAGGATTTACCCATGAATCGCAAAATCATCATCCCACTGATTGTCCTGGCGCTGGTCTCCATGGCCTGTTCCTTCACCGTCAACGTCCCCACAATCAAGACCGGCGAAACCCAGACCACCACCCTGCAGGAAGCCATCCCCACCGGCGGCACTGACCCCATGCGCCTGGAAATTGAAATGGGCGCCGGGGAGTTAGATATCCGCGCAGGCGCCCAGGCTTTCCTGGAAGGCACCATTGAATGTAATGTGGATGCCTGGCAGCCCGAAATTCGCCGCGGCTCCTACTCGGTTGAGGTCTCTCAACAGAGCACCGGCAATGTCTCCGTCCCCGAAGATAAACTGGTCAATGAATGGGACCTGCGCCTGGGCAACTACCCCACCGATCTGTCCATTAAAGCCGGCGCCTATCAGGGCGAGATTGACCTCACCGGTCTGCCGATTGTGGACCTGGAAATTACCGATGGCGCCAGCCAGGTCGACGTGACCTTTGATTCGCTCAATCCGGTCGCCATGGATCGATTCCGCTACGAAACCGGCGCTTCCCAGGTCAACCTTACCGGCCTGAGCAACGCCAACTTTGAAGAGATGATCTTCAAGGGCGGCACCGGCTCCTACACCCTCGACTTTGCCGGCGCGCTCCAGCGTGATGCTCACCTGAGCCTGACCACGGGGATGAGCAACGTCCGCCTCGTCTTCCCGGAAGACCTGCCCGTGCGTGTCAACATCACCGGCGGCCTGAACAATGTCTCCCCCTCCGGCACCTGGAGCATTACCGATGGCGCCTACGAGCGCCCCGGCAACGGCGGCCCCATGCTGACGGTGGATGTTGAGATGGGTCTGGGCAATCTCGACCTCGTGGTGCCGTAACCCCACTCACTTAATCAGAAGATACAAGAGACGGACAGGCATTTGGCCTGTCCGTCTTTTGTATACCTCACGGTTCTATAGCTCAGGGCTCAACCACCCGACCCATGAACAGGATGGTTCCGGTGGGGCGGTCGTAGATCATGAACAGGAAGGGGCGGTCAACCGTCACGTTGATTGGCTCGGCAGGCGCCATGGTCAGTTCCATAATGACTGCAGTGGCTGCGGCGGCTTCGGTGCCGGTTTCATTCACATCTACAAATGCTTTGTGAATGACCGCACCGATGTGCAGCTCGCGGTTGCCCGTCATGCCCGAGAAATCCGCGTCCGGGCTGAAGGCCTGGGTCATGCCCATTGCCTGCAGCGCATCGCCCAGCCCAAACTCCGATTCAATCTTGAACTTGGGTAGTGCCAGGTTGAGCTGTTCATAGCCCATCTGGGTCATAATACTGTCCAACTGCGCTGCATTCAACCCGGCTTCAAAAGCCTCAAGCTGACCCTCATCCGGCAGCAGCACCACCATCGAGACATCGCCGCCCACGTAGGGCAGTTCAATCGCCTGGAAGCCGTCTCCTGCCAGATAGCCAAACCCTTCATTAACATGCATCATTGGAATATTGGCAGTGCTGCCATCCAGCTTATAGAAGGGCGCCTCGGCGGTCAGGGTCTCATCAAAGGTATTGATCCAGCCCGCCTTGAAGTAAATTGCATTGGTCAGCACCAGCCGGGTCAGTGAATCCACCGCACCGGGCTGCAGCAAGTCTTTGATTTTGTCGCGGGTCTCATCGGCAACCCACTGGTTGATGCGCTGGCGGGCGCCTTCGGCGTCATTCGCATAGTCTACTGTCTGCATGCCCGCACCGTAATTTTCAGCCAGCAGATCCAAAAACTCAGCCTGGAAGGCGTAGTCCACCTGGCCCCACAGCGCATTAGCCACGCTCAGCGTAAAGCCATCGCCCTGCTCTGCCGGGATGTTTTCCGCCCGGCTCATCAGCGCCTGGTCCAGCCCGTTGAAAGCCGGGTGCAGCGCTGTTTGAGCCAGATCGTAGTGCATCGTTTGCGCCATCTCCGTCTCGGTCTGATTGCGCGCCCCGGCATAGGTCATCGCCAGCGCCAGGGTGATGCTGTAAGGCGAGTAGAACAGGTTGCCCTCAGTGGTCCGCAGCTGCTGGTACAGATCCAGTGCAAACGCCCGTTCCCCGGCGGTCAGGGCTGCCAGGTCTTCGGTCGGCACCTGTGGGTCTGCCACGCGTTGATGGGTGGAGCGGACTTCGCCCAGGTTTTGCCCGCCCGGCACGGTGCAGGCTGAAAGCAGCAGTGCCAGTGCGGTCAACCCGGTGAGTATTAATCGAAAACTTGTTTTCATCGTCATCCTCCAGTTAAACAAAATCAATCTCTTTGCAGAGTGAATATAAGACGCTGTTTCCCCTCATTCGGTTCCAGGGTTGTATAATTGCATCCATGAATCCGTGGGTTACACTGATCATTGTCGCCATTACCTATCTCGGGATTGCCATCGGGCATTGGCCCCGGTTGAAGACCAACCGCACCACCATCGCCCTGATGGGCGCCGGGCTCCTGCTGGTCACCGGGCAGATAAAATTTGACCAGATCGGCAGCTTCCTCGATTTAGATACCCTCATCCTGCTCTTCAGCATGATGATCATCAACGCCAACCTGCGCCTGGCCGGCTTTTTTGAGCTGGC
>JAGOFZ010000216.1 GCA_017996955.1 Longilinea sp. | reverse complement strand
TTTGATTGCCGAGCTTTATGAACAGGCGGGAGAAATGTTGAGCGCGCAAGAATGGTATGAGCGAGCGGCCGGAAGCGCCAGCCTGCGATATGCCAATGCAGAGGCACGGCGCTGTCTGACGCATGCACTGGCGCTGACACCTGCCAATGACCCGCATCACAGTTATGATTTGCGGCTGGCCCGTGAGAAGGTTCTGAATTTGCTGGGTGACCGCGGCGCGCAGCTTGAAGATCTAAATGCGCTTGAGGAGATTGCCAACGCGCTGGGCGACCCCAGGCGGCAGGCTGAAGTGGCGCTGCGGCGAGCGCATTATGCCGAAATCACCGGCGATTACGGCGAGGCGGCGGCACATGCCAGCCGGGCGATCCGCCTGGCGCAGGCGGGAGGAGACGCCAGATCGGAGACTGCGGGACACCTGCAGCATGGTCAAACACTGCGGCGGCAGGGGCTTTATGAGGCTGCCGGAGAGGAATTTGAGATTGCATTGAAACAAGCCAAGGCTCTGGGAGTGACAGCGATTGAGGCGGAGTGCCTGCACAGCCTGGGCAAGCTCAGTTTTCATCAGGGGAACTACGCGGCGGCTTCGGATTACTATGCCCGGACTCGGGTGATTCACGAGCAGAACCGGGACCTGCAGGGCGTGGGGGCGGTTTTGAACAGCCTGGGGATTGTGGCTGACAGTCAGGGGGATTACCCCACTGCCACACAGTACTATACCGAAGCCCTGGGGGTCTTCCGTAAAATTGGTGATCTTTGGGGGCAGGGATTGGCTTACAACAACCTGGGGATTGTATCCGGTGAGGTGGGGAACCTCTCGGATGCGCGCGATTATTACAGCCAGGCCCTACAGATCTGCATTCAGACCAACGATCGTTACGGCGAGGGCATGGCCTACAACAACCTGGGGATTATTGCCGATGCGCTGGGCGATTATGGGGGGGCACAACGCTACTACGAGCATGGGTTAAAAATCATGCGGGAGACAGGGGGGAGGCAAGGTGAAGGGGTGGTGCTGGCGAGTTATGGGTTGTTGATGGTTCACGCCGGCGACGCCAATGGGGCGCTGACGCTTTCAGAACAGGCGTTGGAAATTGCCGATGAACTGGGAGAACAGCGGGTTGCGGGTTATGCGCTGACCAATCAAGGACATGCGCTACTGCTGCTGGGTAAAAATGCAGAAGCGCTGGCAGCCTATCACCGGGCGGCGATGATCCGGCAGGAGCTGGGGGACCTGACGGTAGCAATCGAGTCACAGGCGGGCGAGGTGCGGTGTTTAGGCCAACTGGGACGCAGCCAGGAAGCCCTGACGCTAACGGAAAACATACTGAAACATCTTGAAA
Organism: Longilinea sp.; assembly: GCA_017996955.1. Taxonomy (GTDB): domain Bacteria; phylum Chloroflexota; class Anaerolineae; order Anaerolineales; family Anaerolineaceae; genus JAGOFZ01. Next base: position 1,901 of record JAGOFZ010000216.1, on the reverse strand, counting down.
CCAATACCCTGGACGGCGTTGAAGAGCCCGGACGGGTGTACCTGACCTGTTACGATGTGCTGCACGCCCATCAAGATGAACGGGCAGCCTCTGTGCTGAAGACTGCGCAGGAGAATCTGATTGGCAAGGCCAACCGCATCAGCGATGCCGAGTCACGGCGCGGCTTTCTGGAAAATGTGGCTGTCCACCGTCAGATCATGACTTTATTTATAGAACAAGGAGATGCTGCATGAAACTGATTAATATCCCGCCACAAAAACTCATCAGTGGGGCCTATGCGCTGTGGGAAGATCAATGGCTGCTGTTGACCAGCGGGGATTTTGAAGAAAAGCGGTTTAATGCCATGACGGTATCCTGGGGCAGCCTGGGGGTAATGTGGAACCGACCCTTTGCTCAGGTGGTGGTGCGCCCCACGCGGTACACGTTTGAATTCATGGAAAAATATGAAACCTTCACGTTGTGTGCGTTTCCGATGCAGTACCGACCAGCGCTCCAATTGCTGGGGGCACGATCCGGGCGAGACAGCAATAAGATGGCTGAGTGCGGACTGACCGCGGTTGCAGCGTCACAGGTCGGGGCGCCGGCTTATGCTGAAGCCGAGCTGGTCATTGAATGTCAGAAAATCTACTGGCAAGACTTTGATCCCGATCATTTTCTTGACCCCAAAATTGGCAATAATTACGCAGGAAAAGATTATCATCGGGTATATTATGGACAGATTCTGGCTGTCTCCGGGATAGAACAATATCTGGCTGCTGAGGCAAAATGATGCCATAACGGAGGGCAGAATGCCGCTATTTGGCCCACCCAATGTTGAGAAATTAAAAGCCGGGGGCGATGTCCTCGGGTTGATTAAGGCGCTGGGATACGAAGGCGATCGTGGTGATACGCGGAGAGCCGCCACTGCAGCACTGGGGCAGCTTGGCGCGGCGGCGGTCCCGGCATTGAGCGAGGCGCTGCAAAACAGTTCGCTGCCTGTGGCAACTGCTGCAGCCGAAGCGCTAGGGCGAACCCATGCACAGCAAGCGGGCAAGCCATTAATTCAACTGCTCAGGCAGCCTAACCGCTTTCTGCAGATCGCGGCCGTGCAGGGGCTGAAATTATTGCCCACGGCTGAAAGCATGGCAGCACTCCAGGAGGCGCTGCTGGGCAATGAAGAGACTGCCCGGGCTGCGGCTGAAGCGCTGGCGCAAATGAATCTACCCGCCGCCTGGCAGAGCCTGGCGGAAATGCTGGGACACAGCGAATTTAACGCCCGGATGGCTGCTGCACACGGGCTGGTAGAAGTGGGCACGGCCGGGACGCCTTTGCTGCTCGATGCGCTGGAAAATGGCAATGAAAACGCCCGGCGGATGGCAGCGGAGCTTTTGGGGCAAATCAGGCCGATGGAGGCGCTGGCGGTACTGCTCGAAATGATGGCCGACTCTTCTGATTATGTGGCATTGGCGGCGGGTGATGCTGTTTGGCGATATGGCGACGCGGCCATCATCCCCTTGCTCAAGGTGTTGATCCAGGGGAATGACCGGTTGAAGACGGCCGCAGCCCAACAATTGATCCGACTGGGGGACCGGACAGAGCGCCCGCTGCTAGCAGCGCTGCAAAACGCTGACCCCGATACCCGCGCCCGGGTGGCAGTGATTTTGGGGAAGATTGGAAGCGGCTGGACAGTGCAGCCATTGATAGCCCTGGCCCGGCAAACCGACCCTTCTCTGCGATATGCAGCCGTGCAGGCACTGGCTGAAATTGGCGGCGCTGGCGTGGTTGAGGCTATGACTACGGCATTGGAGGATGAAAACCCATATATTCGGAGAGCCGCACGGGAGGCGCTCATTCGGATTGAGGAAACGGCTGAAACGCGCGCCCTGCGGAATCAAATTCAGGGGGCCTTACAAAGCCACCCA
>JAGOFZ010000215.1 GCA_017996955.1 Longilinea sp. | reverse complement strand
GCCAGGTCTTCCAGCTCTTCAATCATGGCGCCGCCGCGCGGCAGCCACAGCGGCAGCCCGGGGCCCACCTCGTCATCAAAGACGAAGATCTCCAGCTCGCGGCCCAGCTTGCGGTGGTCGCGCTTCTTGGCCTCTTCCAGCCGCCAGAGATGCTCTTCGAGCTCTTTGGGCTTCTGCCAGGCCGTGCCGTAGATGCGCTGCAGCATGGGGTTATGCTCGTCGCCGCGCCAGTAGGCGCCCGCCACGCTCATCAGCTTGATGGCCTCGGGGTTGATCTGGCCCGTGTTTTCCACGTGCGGGCCGCGGCACAGGTCCACAAACGTATCGCTGGTATAGGTGGAGAACTCCACGGCATCTTCCAGCGGGTTGCCATCTTCATCATTGCCGCCGGCTTCCAGCCCGGCAATCAGCTCCAGCTTGTAGGGCTGGTCGTGAAAGCGCTGGCGGGCTTCGGCCGCGCTGAGGGTCTGGCGCACAAAGGGGTGCTTGCCGCGGATGATCTGCTTCATCCGTTTTTCGATTTCGGCCAGGTCTTCGGGGGTCAGGGTGCGGGGCAGGTCAAAATCATAATAAAAACCGTCCTCAATGGCCGGACCAATGGCAATCTTCGCGCTGGGGAAGAGCTCCAGCACGGCTTGCGCCATCACATGCGCCGTGGAATGGCGGATGCGATACAGCAGTGAGTCTTTATAGCTTTCCATGGTACTACCTCCAGTTAACAAAAATCCTCTCGCCCAAAACTGGGGCGAGAGGTGATCTCACGCGGTTCCACCCAGATTGACCGGCGCAGGGCCGATCATCTCGTGTGGCCGGTAACGGGGCCAGCCGTTCACCTTACTGCGGCCCGGGGGCCGGTTGGGGTTCACGCTCGCAGGGGGTTTTCGCCGGGGGCGGCCCGCAGAAGCTTTCAGCCGGTGACTTCTGCTCTCTAAGGGCACTGACGGGGCTACTCGTCCTGGTCAATACGGTTTAATGAGTATACCACGATTCCTGGCCCCGCGCGCGGGGATTTTTTGTCCCGCCGCTGCGCCCGGGAAAAGCAAACATCCCAAAGGTCTAATGGCCCTTGGGATGTTTTTACCAAAACCAGATTGCTAAAACCTACTTGATAATCACCGGGCCGGAACCCTGATCTTCGATGATAATCAAAACCCGGTGGGTGGCGGTGGCGTAGCCATCGGTTTCCCAAATGCCTTCGTCATCTTCGCCGTGCTGGGTGCGGGGCAGCCAGCCGGGCGTGGTCACGGGGCCAGAGCCGTCTTCGCGCACTTCAAAGCGCACGGCGGCGTCATTCGGCAGGTCAATGGTCAGCGGGCCAGAGCCGCAGTTGATCGTCATGGTGAGATCGGCATCGGGGGCCACATCCATCACCACCGGGCCAGACCCGGCATCCAGCTCCAGCGCATAGGTGTCGGGAGAGGCGGGCAGCATCAGGGTGAATGGGCCAGAGCCGGCATCCACGCCCAGGTAGGTCAGGTTCAGGTCCGCCAGGTTCAAGGTGGCCGGGCCAGAGCCCGCATCTACGTTCAGCGCCAGCGGAATTTGAGGGGTCAGGCCAATCTGCCAGTCTTCGTTCATGCCGAAGGAAAACAGCGTGCCGGGGGTGGCTGTGTAAGCCAGCCGCAGCACCCGCTGCGCCACACCGGTATCGGTGAAGACAGCCACGCCGTGATGATCGAGGGTGGCGTCGAAGAGCAAATCATCATCCGTCAGGGCGTTGATTTCAGCGGGATACTCCGCCAGATCAAGGGCAATGGTGGCCGCGGCCGCGTCATTGAGCTCCGCGGTGAACTGCTCGGTCTTGGCGCTGGGGGTCTGCACCCAGCCCAGGCCTGGCCCGGCAATCAGCACAAAGCCGATAATGCCGATGACCAGCAGGCCCATCAGCGCGCCAACCCAGGTTGAGCGGCGTGTCAGCAGCATATCCAGCCCGGCCACAATCAACAGCACCGGCCAGAAGCGCAGCAGTCCGCCCAGTGAGACGGGTTCGATGATGCCCAGGTTGCCCAGCAGCCATAAGACACCTATGCCGATTAAGATTACCGGCCAAAATAATGAGCGATAGCGTCGTGATTCCATCGTGATACTCCCAAATCAAAGAATTTCATATCCATATACGTTGAAAGTGGCACGAGGTTTCACGCAGGTTCCGGGCCCACGGGTGATCGGGATTGATCCATGGCATCAATGAATGCAGCGGTGGTGCCGATGCCTATTCGGCTTTTTCAACAGGAAACTGAATTTCAGCGGTAAAGTCTCCCCGCTCTGGGGAGCCGTAATATAGTTCTCGGGGTGCGCCAACAATGCGATAATCGTTGTCTTCTATCCACTGCGCCAGCGCATGATAGGCTGGTGTCAGGCCATCCGCCTTCTGATAGAAATTGTCCGCGACAATGGTAGTGGCCGCGTGTGGAATGGCTTCCATTTGACGCACAACGATTGGGCTGGGCGGCAGGGCAATCTTGTTGCCCGCAACACCCGGGATGATGAAAGCACATTCGGTGTCAATATTCTCGCGGGTATAGCTTTTGTTATGATACACAGTCATGGGGGCGCCAAAGGGCAGACCATTGGCCACCATCCAATCGGCAATCATTTTGAAAAGCTCACCACAACGTTGAGACATGACCTCAACTGCCGGCACCATTTCTCGAATGGCGGCAACCGTGAGTACATCCACGGATTTCAGAGTTACTTCGTAGGCAGGCATAATTTCCTCCAGATTGAGATGATCTAGGCGAGCCTGAATTAACTCCCGGCGCTGTTGGGTTGCCTCGATAACGCTTTCAGCTAAAGCCAACTGCACTTTCAAGATGCCACGCAGCTCATCTATGGAGAGGTTATCCTGAAGAATTAGCGCAATATCCTTCAAGGATAACCCGATCTCTTTCAGCGCGATGATCCGGTTGAGCGGCTGCAGCTGCTTTGCGCTGTAGTAGCGGTAGCCCGTGATCGGATCCACTTTCACGGGTTTGAGCAAACCAAGCGCGTCGTAGTGCCGTAGTGTGTCGATTGTCACACAGGCAATTCGGGAAAACTCGCCTATTTGGAACATGCTCACAGTGTAATGCCTCGGGTAACCCTAGAGTCAAGGGGTGATTTTCAACGAATTTATTTTCCTATTGATCTTTGCGTAGCAAAACGAACTCATAGTAAGTCCAGGTGGGTGTGGCGGACAAAAGCCATGAGCAAATCGGCGTCTTGTCCTGCTGCCTGGATCGAGTCGGTCACCGCCTGATGCAAGGC
>JAGOFZ010000214.1 GCA_017996955.1 Longilinea sp. | reverse complement strand
ACAATGCCCACCCGCAGGGAGTTCCAGCCGCCGTGAATAGTGCGGCGAAAGATATCGCGCCCGAGCTTATCGGTGCCGAAGGGGTGGGGCATGGGAATTTCACCCGTTGCATTCAAGGTGGGAGGATTTAGTTTTAAGGAATAATCAAGATCCACTGTGGGATCGTATTTCCAGAAGAAGTGGGCCAGCACCGCCGAAAGTACAAAAACCGCCACAATGAACATGCCCAGGCGGGCTGTTTTACTGGCAATCAGGCGCCGCCAGGCGTCCAGCCAGAGTGAACGGTGCTCGCGTACTGCAAAATCTACAACGCCGCTGTCAGGATGTAATTCTGCCATGTGTGTCCTCAGTCGTACTTGATGCGTGGATCGAGCAAGGCATAAGACAGATCCACAAGCAGGTTAACCAACAGGAAGATGATCGCGATCAGCAGGGTGACGCCCTGCACGATGGGATAATCGCGGGCCAGGATGGAGTCATAGACCCATTTGCCAATGCCGGGCCAGGAGAAGATTGTTTCCGTTAGAACGGCGCCCGCCAGCAGGGAGCCAATTTGAATGCCGATGATGGTGATGACTGGCAGGAAGGCGTTCTTGAGCGCATGGCGATAAAGCACCACCCGCTCAACCAGGCCTTTGGCTTTAGCCGTGCGGATGTAGTCTTCCTGCAGAACATCTAACATGCTGGAGCGCGTCATGCGGGCAATGATAGCCATGGGGATGGTAGCCAGCGCCAGGGCCGGCATGATGATGTGCTTGAACGCATCCCAAAAGGCGGGGAGATTGCCTTTTAAGAGGGTATCGATTAATAACAGGTGGGTGATATTGGCATCAAAGTTAACCGTCAGCCGGCCGCCGGTTGGCAGCCAGTTGAGGAAGATGGCGAAGAGCATGATCTCCATCAGCCCCAGCCAGAAGATAGGCATGGAGACGCCAATCAGCGAGCCGACCATGGTGATGCCATCCAGAAGGGAGTTGCGGCGGGAGGCTGAGGCAATGCCTACCGGGAGGCCGACCAACAGCGCGATTAAAATGGATAACAGCGCCAGTTCCAATGTAGCCGGGAAGCGCTCGGCCAGCGTTTCAGACACGGGAATTCGGCGGTGAATGGAGGTGCCCAGATCAAGGCGGATCAGGCGGCCCAGGTAACGCATAAACTGGCTGTCGAAAAAGCCAGCCAGGTCGCCATTGCGCAACGCTTCGCGATCTAAAAAGGCTGGACGGTTGAGGCCGAACTGTTCGCGAATGCGTTCCACGTTCTCCTGGGTGGCATGCTCGCCGAGCATTGCCACAGCAGGATCACCGGGGATGAGGCGCTGAAACATAAAAATGATGAAGGCAACGCCAAGCAGGGTGGGCAAGACAGAGATAAACCGGCGCAGGATGTAGCGTCCCAAGTGGGGCTCCTCTCTTACTCAGTGGCCTGGGGGGAAAGATCCCCCCAGGCCAGCAATGCATCAATGGATCCGTCTGGGACGGATATTAGGGAACGATCTCCACAAATTCGAAATAGTCAGCGCCGACGGGTTGGGGCACATAACCCTTGATGCTCTTCAAGAAGATCAACGGGGTGTTGTTATGGCCCAGCCAGACACGGGTGACATCGTCATGCATCATCTGTTCGGCCTGTTTGTACAGGGCTTCGCGGGTGGCATAATCGGGGGTAATTGCGGCTTCCTGCAGCAGTTCAGCCAGTTCAGCGTTCTGGTACCAGCCCTCGCGTTTGATGGGTTCGGTGCCGGAGCCGAAGAAGTAGCCGGTGAAGTTGTCGGGATCGCCGTTGTCGCCGCCCCAGCCGAGGAAGTACAGGCCAACCAGGAGGCCATTGCGGCGGGAACCGAGGTATGTCGGCCAGTCGCCCTCAAGGTAGAGCTCGACATTGAAGCCGGCGGCCACCAGGTTAGCGGCAGCAGCTTCGCCAATTTCCTTGGCGGCGGGGAAGTAGAAGCGGGTCACGGGCATGTAGTAGAGGCGCAGCGGAATGACATCGCCGGCTTTATAGACCACATTGCCATCGGCATCCATGATGTCTTCAGCAATGGTGACTTCGCTCAGGCCATCCGGGAAACCGGCTTCAGCCAGCAGCTGGCGTGAAAGCTCGGGGTCGTAGGCCCAATCTTCAACCGCATCGTTATGGCCCCAGACCAGCGGAGGCAGCAGGTTGGTGGCAACCGTGCCGTAATCGCCAAAGAAGTTCTTGATCAGGCCTTCTTTGTCAATGGCATGGGCAACGGCTTCGCGGACACGAACATCCTGGAATTCTTTGATTTTGAAGTTGAAGGCCAGGTAGCTGGTGTTGAGCGCCGGGCGGGTCATGATATAAAGGTTGGGATCGTTGGCCGCAGCGGTCAGATCTTCGACCACAGCCTGTTCCATGCCCTGGATGTCGCCAGCCTTGAGGGCCAGGAAGCGGGCAGAGTCATCGGGGATCACGCGGAAGAGGATCTGATCAATCTTCGGTGCGCCGCCCCAGTAATCCACATTCTTCTCAACAATGATGTGGTCGCCTTCAACCCATTCCACAAATTTGAAGGGGCCGGTTCCCACACAGCCGCCGGTGGGCGTACCATAGCTTTCGCCAGCCGCCTGAATGGCAGCCGGGCTGGAGATGGCGAACATATCCATGGCGAGGTTCGCCAGGAAGGGCGCCAGCGGGTCGCTCAGATCGAATTCAACGGTATAGTCGTCAATTTTCTTGACTTCGGTGATGATACTGGCGTCATCAAAACCACCCCACATCGCCTCGTAATATTCAAAGACCTGGCTGGCGTAGTGGTTGGGGTGCGTGGTAAAGCGCCAGCGCTCGAAGTTGAAGATCACAGCATCGGCATTGAAATCGGTGCCATCATGGAATTTGACGCCTTTGCGCAGCTTGCAAGTCCATACGGTTGCATCTTCATTGGGCGTGCATTCTTCAGCCAGGGCCGGGATTGGTTTGGTGCTGCCGGGCTCATACTGGTAGAGCGGCTCCAGCACCTGGCCAGTGACGCGGAAAGACTCGCCATCGGTCACGATGGACGGGTCAAGCTGGACGGAATCGGCGCCCCGTCCGAAGACGAAGACAACAGGTTCTGCATTGGTTTCATCAGGCTTGGGGGTGCAAGCCGTCAGAGCCATGCTGGCAATCAAGATGATGGCCAGCACAACAAACAGGGATTTGCGTTGCATAACTCTCTCCTCTAGACTTGGTGAAAAACGAAAGAAAATACGACAAATTCGGTCAGGCGAGTTATCTGATCGCGCGCACCTCC
>JAGOFZ010000213.1 GCA_017996955.1 Longilinea sp. | reverse complement strand
AAATCTACCCGGCCTGGTCGCCCAACGCCAAACAGATCGCCTTCCTGACATTGAACCCCAATGGCATCTACGATCTCTACGTTGTGGATATTGACGGCCAGAACCTGCGCAAGATCTCCGCGGCCAGTGGCGATTCGGGCAACCACTCCTGGTCACCCGAAGGCTACCGCATTGCCTACCAATCTGAACGCGATGGCAATCTGGACATCTACACCTACGACCTGCGGACTGACAAAGAATACCGCCTGACGGATTACAAGGGCGCCGACTCTGGCCCCACCTGGGATTGCGGCGGCACCAACATCGCCTACACCTCCACCCGTGACGAAACCACCAACATCTTCCAGGTCTACTGGCAGGGCGGTGGCTCCAGCAACCTGACCATTCACCCCGCGACAGACAAGTGGTCGCAGTGGTCACCCAGCAAAGAATCTGCCAGTCGCGGCAAGTAACCCAATCGCTCCTCCGGGGCGGGCTATGCCCGCCCCGGCTACTCAAGGTCAGCCTTGCCGGGGTCAATATCTCAGCAAGGCTGACTTTTCAAAATTGACAAGCAATCTGGTTTGTTAATCCCTCTATTTTATTGTATGATAGAACCATGTTAATCCCCGCTTATATTATTGCTGCTGCTATCCCTGCACTTGTTCTCTATATCATCTACTCGCGCGACCTGTATAAAACAGGCGCTTTTCGTTTTGTGGCCCTCTGCTTTGTTGCCGGGGCTGCGGCCTTTTTCCTGGCAGCAAAAATCAACACCCTGGTATTGAATCTGGGCTGGTTAAGCCGCGAGAACATCATCCGGTTCTCTGCGCCGCTGGTCGAAGAAATCTTGAAATCGCTGCTCCTGCTTTACCTGGTGCGGCGCATTGATTTTACCTACTTTGTAGATGGCGCCATCTACGGCTTTGCGGCTGGCATTGGTTTTGCCATTATTGAGAACTTTTCTTATATCTCCGCTGCCCAAAACGCAGCCCTTGGCGTTGCCATCAGCCGGGTGATCTCCACCAACCTGGTTCATGCCACTGCCAGCGCCGTGGTTGGCATTGGCCTGGGCCTGGCGCGTTACGAGCGCGGCTGGAAGCGCCTGGCCTTTGGCCTGGGCGGCTATCTGATCGCCATTCTGCTGCACAGTTTCTACAACAACATGGTCACCCGCGTCAGCGGCGGCATTGTGCTGCTCTTTGCGGTGGCGGTCGGCGCAGGTGGCGCCGTTTTTATTATCTTGTCCATTCGCCGCGGTCTGAAAGAAGAAAAGCGCTGGATTGAGGAAAAACTGGGCGATGCTGACCGCGTCACGGTTCAGGAGGCCGCGGTGGTGCAGCGCATGGATACCCTGCAAAAAGTGCTGGCGCCACTGGCGGCCCGCTTTGGCCCCAAAAAAGCCGAACAAATTGAAAAACTGCTGCTGGCTCAGGCTCGCCTGGGCATTTTGCGTAAAACCGCCGAAAAACTGCCCGACCCCAAAATGCGCAAAGGTGTTGAAGATCAGATTACCAAACTTCAGCAGGAAATGGATCAGGCCCGGCGCAGCATTGGCGCTTATGTAATGCTCTACTTACGCAATATTTTCCCCGAAGGCGGCAGCCCGCTGTATAATCGCCTCGAAGAAGCGATTAAAGAAAAAGCGGCTGCCCGGCCTGCCAGCGGTGGTTCTAATCTCTATGCCGCTTTACAGCAGCGCACCGCCAAACCGGCCGCGCCACCAGATTCTGAACCGCCATCGCCATGATGATGGCGTCGCCATGACGATGGCATCGCATCCGTTTTTTTCACAGGGAGATGTCTTGTATGGGTAAAATCGTTTCCATTCACTCCTTCCGGGGGGGCACCGGAAAATCCAATCTGACGGCCAATGTGGCTGCCCGGGTGGCTATGGCCGGCAAACGTGTGGCCATTGTGGATACCGACATTCAATCGCCGGGCATTCATGTGTTGTTTGGCCTGGATGATCGGACGATGGTTCACTCATTGAACCAGTATCTGCATGACGAACTCCCAATTGCCGACGTGGCCTTTGATATTGGCGCTGCGGCTGCCAATGATTCGCTTCCAGGCCGCCGACAATTGGCAGGATGCTCGCTCTGGCTGGTACCTTCCAGCATCAACGGCGCTGAAATTGCCCGGGTGCTCAAAGAAGGTTATGATGTCATGCGGCTTAATCGCGGCATGATGAGCCTCTTAAAAGACCTCAAGCTAGATTATCTGTTTTTGGATACCCACCCGGGTCTCAATCAAGAAACCATGCTTTCGGTAGCCATTTCAGACGTGTTGATCATCATCCTGCGCCCCGACCAGCAAGATTTTCAGGGTACGGCGGTTACAGTGGATGTGGCCCGCAACCTGGATGTGCCCGATATGATGCTGGTGGTTAATAAACTGCTGGAAAAATACCCCCCCGAAGAAACCCGCGCATATGTCGAACAGACCTACAACGTTCCTGTGGCTGCCGTCTTGCCGTTGAGCGAAGACATGGCCGACCTGGGCAGCGCAGACCTCTTCTCCCTCTGCCATCCTGAACACAGGTGGTCGCGGGGTATTCAGCAGGTTGCTGACAGATTACTGGCGCTTTGAGCCCGGAAATTAGAGGAACCCCCTATGTTATGCTGGCATTGTGATGAACCGGCGCGAGCCACCTGCTATTTTTGCGGGCGCGGTGTTTGCAAAGATCACGCAAAGTTCATGCCGTCTTTTCTGGCGATGTTCCTGGGCGGCGATAACACCCCCAAGGGACTGGCCGTTGCCAATGTCATCTGGTGTGGCGAATGTGAGCCCCAGCCCGAGCCTATTCCCATGCCAGAGTTGTTCTAACCAGGAAGCGAGGTACGTATCATGGGCGGAGTATTTGATCGCTTGCAGCAGCGTTTGAGCGTCCAAAAGCGCGAGGAAGGCATCACCGCGCTGGAACTGGCTGAACTGCCGCCAAACCTGCGGAAATTGATGCGGCTGATGCTGCGTGAAATCGAGATGGATTATCCAGCTATTTGCGCTGCCATTGAAGCCATGCCCGAATCCGGGCGTTTGAAGAAAGACGAACTGGATCAGGCTCTGGCTGAGCTGACCAAACAGAACTGGCTGCAGCGCACCGTTCGCAGTGGCATTGCCACCTATCAGGTCAACCTGCGGCGCAAAGCCGGGGTGACCCTGCCTCCTGGCATCTGGACGGCTCTGGACGAACGCATTACCCAGAGCAAACAAACCCCGACCGAACCCGAAACCAAAGAATCATAAAGATTGGAGGAAAATCTTGTGAGCAAAATTGTATCCATACATTCATTCCGCGGCGGCACAGGCAAATCCA
>JAGOFZ010000212.1 GCA_017996955.1 Longilinea sp. | reverse complement strand
TGCTGCGCGACCGGGGATTTTAATCCCCGGCGGCTCCTAAAACAAACCCCGCGAAATAGTGACCCCAATAACATTGTCTTTCAAACCCTTCTTTTGTATAATCAAAACATGAGCAGGTGGACCCGCGTTTTCACCCTGGCGTTATTGCTTCTATGTATCCTGGCGCTGCCGGTTGCATCCGATGTGCGCGCCCAGCAGGAGACTGAGCGGTATTTTGAAGAGACCGGGCACTGGGTGCGCGGGCCCATGCTGGCGCAGTATGACAGCTCTCCAGACCCCGCTTTTTTCTACGGCTACCCCATCACCCGCCAGTACACCGATTCAACCGGCTCAGAGGTGCAGTACTTCCAGCGCGCCCGCTTTGAAATCAAACCCGGCGCCAACGGGGTGGTCACAGTCTCGCCGCTAGGCCAATGGCTGTACGGCACTCCCGGCACCCTGGCCGATTTTCCCCGCAGCGCCACTTCCTGCCGCATCATCAACAAGTTCCCGGTGTGCTACGCCTTCCTCCAGTTTTATGATGCCAACCAGGGCCCCGACACGCTGGGCAGCCCCATCTCCGATGCTGAAGTTCGCGATGGGCGCATGGTGCAGTACTTTGAATATGCCCGGCTGGAATGGCAGCCCAACAACCCCGAAGGGCTGCGCGTGGTGCTGACCGATGTGGGGCGCATCTACTTCGACCTGTGGGACAAAAACAGCGAAATGACCCAGCCCGAATCGGGCTTCAACATCCCCATCACCAGTCTGCACCCACAGGCGTTTGCGTTTGCCCAGCAAGCCCTGATCAAACCCAACACCACCCAAAAAATCTACGTCATCGTGCAGGACCAATACCTGCAGCCGCTGCCCAACGCCCTGGCAACGGTGACGATCTACCTGCCAGGCCAGAACCCGCAAACCCTGCCGGTCAAGAATACCAATCAGAGCGGCTTTGCAGTGGTTGAGTATGCCGTTGGCGACCTACCAGAAAAAGAACTTATCCAGGTCCGTGTGCTGGTCTCAGTGGGGGGCAAGCAAGTAGAGACGCAAACCTGGTTCCGGATCTGGTGGTAGGGCGTCATGTCGTTTGTTCATCTCCACCTCCACACCCAGTACTCGCTGTTAGACGGCTTCACCAACATTAAGAGGTTGATGACGCGGGTTAAAGAACTGGGCATGCCCGCGGTAGCCATCACCGACCATGGCACCATGTTCGGCGTGATTGAATTCTTCAACGCCGCTAAAGAAGTGGATATCAAACCGATCATCGGGCTGGAAGCCTACCTGGCGCCCCGCCGGATGACTGACCGCGACGCCCGGCTGGACAAGCAGTCGCATCACCTGCTGCTGCTGGCGCAGAACATGACGGGCTACCGCAACCTGCTGAAGATTGCCAGCGCCGCCCAGTTGGAAGGGTTTTATTACCACCCCCGCATTGACCACGAATTTTTGGCGGCTCATTCTGAAGGGCTGATCTGCACTACCGGCTGCATGGCTGCCGAGGTCCCGCGCATCATCATTGACCGCGGCGCTGAGGCTGCCCGCCCCCGCCTGGACTGGTATTACGAAGTCTTTGGCCGCGACCGCTTTTTCTTTGAACTTCAGCAGCACCCCATCCCCGAGCTGGGCATCATCAACAAAACGCTGCTGGAGCTGGGCAAAAGCTATGGGGCGCGCTACATCGCCACCAACGACGCGCATTACATCAACCGTGAAGATGCCCGCCTGCAAGACATCATGCTCGCCATCCAGACCGGCTCGCTGCTCAACGACCCCAACCGGATGCGCATGACCGATGACAGCTACTACCTGCGCACCCCCGACGAGATGAAGGAATTGTTCGCCGAGGTGCCCGAGGCCATCAGCAACACCCTGCTGATTGCCGAGCAGTGCGAGGTGGACCTCTCCTCTAAAGAATATCACCTGCCGCTCTTCCCCGTGCCCGAAGGCCACACCGCCCAGACCTACCTGCGGCAGCTCTGTGATGAGGGCCTGCGCCGCCGCTACGGCGCCCGCGCGGATGATCCCGAAGTGCTGCGGCGCCTGGAATACGAACTGAGCGTCATTAACCAGATGGGTTTCGACGCCTACTTTTTGATTGTGTGGGACCTGTGCCGCCATGCCCGCTCAGAGGGCATCTGGTACAACGCCCGCGGCTCGGCGGCGGGCTCGCAGGTGGCCTATGTGCTGGATATCACCCTGGTGGAGCCGCTGGAACACGGTCTGATTTTTGAGCGCTTCCTCAATCCGGGGCGTATCTCCATGCCCGATATTGACCTGGACTTTCAGGATGACCGCCGCGGCGAGATGATGCACTACTGCGCCGTCAAATACGGCGACGACCACGTCGGGCAGATCATCACCTTTGGCACGCTGGGCGGCCGCGCCGCCGTGCGTGATGTGGGCCGGGTGATGGACATTCCCCTCTCCGAGGTGGACCGCATCAGCAAGCTGATCCCCAACGTGCCGAGCAAGGCCATCCCCATTCCCGAGGCGGTGGCCACCATCCCCGAACTGAAGGAAATTTACGACTCGGCCGATTATCTGCGCAACCTGATTGACACCGCCGCCCTGATGGAAGGCGTGGTGCGCAATGCCGGCACCCACGCCGCGGGCGTGGTCATCACCGACCGCCCGATGGTGGACTATGTGCCGCTGCACCGCGCCACCAGCGGCTCGGAAGACAGCCCCATCAAGACTGTGGTGCAGTTTGAAATGTCCATCCTCGACTCGCTGGGCCTGCTCAAGGTGGACTTTTTGGGCCTCTCATCGCTGACGGTGATGCAGCGCGCCTGCGCGCTGATTGAGCAGCGCCACAGCCAGCATTTTGACCTGGGCAACATCCCGCTGGATGACCCGGCCGCCTTTGAACTGATGGGCCTGGGGCATACGGCGGGCGTCTTCCAGTTGGAAGGCTCGGGCATGACCCGCTTCTTGATGCAGATGCACCCCCAAAACCTGGCCAACGTCATCGCCATGGTGGCGCTCTTCCGGCCGGGGCCAATGGAATTTATCCCGGCTTACATCCGGCGCATGCACGGCGAAGAGCGGGTGGAATATCTGGACCCCGCCCTCGAGCCGATTTTTGGCGAGACCTTTGGCATTGCCATCTACCAGGAACAACTCATGCGCGCCTCGGTGGACCTGGCGGGCTATACCCTGCCCGAATCAGATGACCTGCGCAAGGCGATCTCTAAAAAGCAGAAAGACAAGCTGCTCAAGCACCGTGAGAAATTCATCCACGGCGCCTCTGACCGGGGCATGCCCACCGAAACCGCCACCCAGATTTTTGACCAGTGGGAAGAGTTTGCGCGCTATGGCTTCAA
>JAGOFZ010000211.1 GCA_017996955.1 Longilinea sp. | reverse complement strand
GTATCACCGGAGGGGGCAATGGAAAGGATTGTTGGGATGAAAACGGCCAAGCCGGCCACACCGGCAAAGATCCAGGTAAAGGTCTTCCAGGATTCGCCAGACTTGATGCCCAGCCAGCGGATGGGTTCGATGGGGGCATCCATCTGGCCTTTGGTGAGAAAAAACGCCTGACGGCGGCGCTTGACCAGGCATAAGACTACAATCATGGTCAAAGCGACCAGAATGTCCAGCGTCATGACTGCGGCAAATCCCTTGAAATATGGCACGCCTGGATAATTGAAACTGCTCTGGAACCAGGCCGTATTGCGAACCAGATTGGTCAAGCCCAGAGCCAGGAAGAGGGTCAGCAAAATCAGGGCGTACTGCCACAGGGCGCGCAGCAGCGGTGTGACGAGGGTAATCACAAGAAACAAGGCCAGGAAACCCGTTTTGGCCCAGACCATCCACGGGGGGATGGATCTGCCCAGCCAGGTAAGGAGGATATCCGGCAGGTCGGAGACAATCAACATGGCAACCCAGGCCGCAATCGTCAGGGCGCGTTTTGAGGCAGTTGCTGTATTCATTTGTTCCTCCGAGGGGAAATCTCTCAAAATGAGTATAGCACAAACCGAGCGGTTACCCCCATGGATAAAAAAGGCTCGCTCGAAGAGTGAGGGGGGCACCCTTCAAGCGAGTAAGTGTATTTTACCAGATAATTTCGACCTGTCAATAAGATTTGGCACGGGATTAATGGCCAAACTCGCCAAGAGACACGCGATGGATTTGCAGCCTTTACAAAAACCGTTACCCCAAGATTTTAAATAGGTGATATACTATTGCTATGCAGTTCGCTTGGGTGCCCCCCTCACCCCGGCGGACTGCTGCTTTAAGGGAAAATTTGCAAAGGTTGGAATTTTGATAGTTCCTGACAGCAAGGGGCGATATAATTGACTTTACTGACGAAAGGATGACTGCCATGCGCGAAGTTGCTGTGATTGGAATTGGACAAACTCCGATTGAGGAACAGTGGGATAAATCGTTGAAAGAGCTGGCGGGTGAGGCGGCGCTGGCCGCGCTGCACGATGCCGGGCTAGAGCGGGTGGACAGTATTTTTGTGGGCAATATGATGTCGGGCTCGGCTAACCACCAGCAGCACCTGGGAACGCAGATTGCCGACTGGGTGGGGATGCGGTTTGCAGAGGCGGCGCATATTGAATCGGCGTGCAGTTCGGGGGCGGCAGCTTTTCGGGCGGCGCTGATTGCAGTCTCTTCGGGGGCGGTGGATGCGGCGCTGGCAGTGGGGGCTGAAAAGATGTCGGATTCGCCCAGCGATGAAATTACCAGCGAGCTGGCAACCGCGGCAGATTTCGATTTTGAGGCAGAGATTGGGCTGTCGTTTGTGGCCATCAACGCGCTGGCAATGCGGCGCTATATGTTTGAGCACGGCTGGAAGAAAGAGGATTTTGCGCCATTCTCGATTAATGCCCATGCTAACGGCGCACATAACCCTTATGCGCGCTTCCGATCGGCGATTACCGAGCAGGATTACTTTAAGGCGGCAATGGTGGCTGACCCGATCAGTGTGATGGACGCAGCCGGCATGGGGGATGGGGCGGCGGCTGTCGTGCTGGTTCCAGCAGAATATCTGCGGGCAGCGCCGGGGGCGCGAATCATTCGGGTGGTGGCTTCGGCAGCGGCTACGGATACGATTGCGCTGGCAAGCCGTAAAGAACCCACCTGGCTGAGCGCGGCTGAAAAATCATCCCGGGCGGCGTATGCGCAAGCGGGGGTAGAGCCGAAAGATATTGATGTTTTTGAGGCACACGATGCGTTCAGCATTATGGCGGCGCTTTCACTGGAGGCCAGCGGGTTCGCCGAACGCGGGCAGGGGCCGCGGCTGGCGCTGGATGGCGAAATCCGTCCTACGGGGCGGGTGCCGATTGCAACGCGGGGCGGGCTGAAGGCGCGTGGGCATCCGGTGGGGGCAACGGGGATGTATCAGATTGTGGAAGTTATTCAGCAGCTACGCGGCGAGGCCACTGGCTCACAGGTGGATGGGGCGCAGATTGGCATGGCGCAAAATATCGGCGGCAGCGGATCGAATATCATCACGCATATTCTGCGGGCGGGTTAAGCCGCCCGAGATATGAGGTTGGAAGATCAAGGGGCAGGTGCTGAGGCAGACTGCCGTTTTGGGCTGGATTGGATTAGAATAGCCAACATGGAAATGCTGTCGCTGGAAGCGATCAAAGAATATCGGGCGCGGACGTTTCGGATGACGCCAGGGCTGCGCCTGGGTTCATTGGAAGAGGCGGTAGGGTTTGTGAATGCCTGCGGCTTTACTTTCTTTTGGCCGAACGCAGAACGCCCCCTGCCGAGCCTGTGGGCGGCAGTGGCGGGTGACCGCCCGGTGCCAGATGAACATGATGATCCGGCGCATGTCACCTGGGATTGGAAGGATAAGGCGCTGGGAAAGCGGTTGTGGTATTACGGCCGGGTGCTGGCACAGCGCAATGCAATGGTTTCGCTGGAGATGCTGCCCTATTTTTATGCGCTCTCGCCGAATTTTGGCGACCCGGAGAACGATTATCTGGAGCAGTATGCGGCGGGCAGCCTGACGATGGAAGCCAAGGGGGTGTATGAGGCTTTGCTGAAAAACGGCGCCATGGATACTCTGGCGCTGCGGCGGGCGGCGCGGCTCTCGTCACCGGAAAGCGATCACCGCTTTAACCGGGCACTGAACCAGCTGCAGATGGAGTTCAAGGTGCTGCCGGTTGGAACTGCCGAGGTCGGTGCGTGGCGGTATGCGTTTGTTTATGAATTGACCAACCGGCATTTTCCGGATCTGGTGCAGCAGGCGGGAGCGATATCCGAACCGGAGGCGCGGCAAGCGCTGCTGGTGCAGTATTTTCAGATAGTGGGGGTGGCGCGGCTGGCTGACATTACTCGATTGTTCCGCTGGCGGATTGATGAAACCACGCGGGCAGTGAATAAGCTGATGGAAGGCGGGAAACTGCGCGGCGGTTATGCAGTGGAAGGGCAGAAGGGGGAATGGATTATTGATTTAGGATTTAGGATTTAGGATTGAGATTTTGGTGATTTTGGATTTATTTTAATGGATAAGATGATGCCGGCGGCGGTGCTGAAGAACACTTTTGGGTATGATCAATTTCTCCCCAATCAAAGGGAGGTGATTGAAAATATCTTGGCGCGGCGCGATACGCTGGCAGTGATGCCCACGGGGGGCGGCAAGTCGTTATGCTATCAGATTCCGGCGCTCATTTTTGATGGGGTGACGGTGGTGGTATCGCCGTTGATTGCGTTGATGAAAGA
>JAGOFZ010000210.1 GCA_017996955.1 Longilinea sp. | reverse complement strand
TGCATGCCGGTCTGCTCAAAGATGCGGACAAATTCGGGCATTTGCTTGGAGACTTTGGAGCCGACATCAAAGGTCAGCACGACGGACCGCTTGGGAAGCTGGATGCTGCCGGTGAGGAAGTCGATCAATTCCTGTTCGGTGACGGCATGGAACTGGTTATCTTTGAGCCAGTGCATTTGCTCTTCAAACCAGACCGGGTTCATCAGAAGCAGGCCATCGGCATTGACATCGGAATTCAGGCTGTGATATTCCAGGACAGGAATACGGGTGGCGACTCCCTGCTGGCGGATCTGAGCTTCAAGAGGGGCGAGTGTGGCTGTGGGGCTGGGCGCGGCAGTTGGGGTATGGGTGGGGGTGGCGCTGGGCGCAGCCGTTAGCGTGGCTGTTGGGCTTCCGGTTGGGGGCAGGGTAGGCGTGGAGGAAGGCATTGGCGGGTGCGTGCAGGCAGCCAGACCCACCGCGCCAGCCACCAGGCCGAGCTGTTTGAGAAACTGGCGGCGGGAAATTTTTGAAGGCTCGGGGTGGTTTTCTTCAGGGTGATTTTCTAATGAGATTGATTTCACGATGTCTCCGAGTCAATCAAGGCAAGGCGCTACTGAGGCTGGGGAGAGCCGGGCGGCGGGGTCTTATCGACCCGTTCGACAACAATGGTGAGGTTGGCTGCCAGAGCAGCCACTGCACCCAGGGCAGCCCAGACCGGCAGGAGCGCAGCGCCGACCACACCAAGGGTGAGGGGAAATTCCATCAGGGTGTCACCGTCTTCTTTTTTGACGATAATGCGGCGGACGTTACCCTCGTGCACAATTTTTTTGACTTCGGCGACCAATTTTTCGCCCGTGACGCGAAACTCTTCGGTATAGGTTTTTTCAGGCATTTTTTTGTTCCTTTTAAGAGGGGCCTAAGCCTCAAGAATTTGAATGGATTGTTGGAGCCGGCTGAGGACTTCAGTGCGGCCTATGATTTCCATGCTCTCAAACAGGGGCAGGCTGACACGCTGACCCGTAACGGCTACGCGCATTATGCCGAATACCTGACCAGCCGAGAGGCCCAACTCCTCCACCAGGGTGCGCAGCGGCGGCTCGGCAACCGCATGACTGACATCCGGCAGGTCGTTGAGGATGGTCAGGACACGGCGGGCCACATCGGCAGATTGAGTGGGGCTCAGACCCTTGGCGGTCAGATCGGCGGCGGTAGGGATTGCGTAAGGGCGGAAGAAGTACCCGGACAGTTCCGGACCTTCATCGAGCGTGGTCATGCGTTCCCGGATCAGGGGGGTGATCCGCAGGAGGTCGGCGTCAGATACGGGCAGGTTGGCGGCATCAAAATAGTAGCGCAGCCGGGCTGCCAATTCTGGGATCGGGAGGGAGCGAATGTGCAGACCGTTGAAGTAATCCAGCTTGGTAAAGTTGATGGCAGCCGGGGCAGGATTGAGTTTTTCAAGGCTGAATTTTTCGACCAGATCGGCAAGAGTGAAGAACTCGGTATGGTCGTCGTAGCTCCAGCCCATCAGAGCTACCCAGTTGATAATGGCTTCTGGCAGGTAGCCCAGCGCCAGCAGGTCTTTGACGAAGATGGAATAGCCATCATTCGCCAGTTCGGCAGTATCCCGCTTGCTCATTTTGCCCTTACCGCTGGGTTTGAGGAAGATCGACAGGTGGACCCAGACGGGTTCTTCCCAGCCAAAGGCCC
Organism: Longilinea sp.; assembly: GCA_017996955.1. Lineage (GTDB taxonomy): Bacteria > Chloroflexota > Anaerolineae > Anaerolineales > Anaerolineaceae > JAGOFZ01. The sequence continues at coordinate 1,626 of JAGOFZ010000210.1, read as the reverse complement.
GGATGAGGTTGACATGCAGGGGGTGGGTGGGCAGCCACTCAGAGCCGCGGATGACATGGGTGATGCCCATCAGATGATCATCCACCATGGCTGCCAGATGATACAGCGCCAGGCCATCCGACTTGACGATGACATAATCATCCAACATGCGGTTTTCAAGCATAATATCGCCGCGCAGCAAATCGCGCACCACGGTTGTGCCGTCCTGGGGCATTTTGAAGCGGATGACATAAGATTCACCGGCGGCAACGCGGGCACGGGCTTCTGCTAAAGACAAATTACGGCAGAGACCGTCATAGCGGGGGTTTTCTTTGCGCGACTGTTGATCTTTGCGAACAGCATCCAGCCGCTGGGGGGAGCAGAAGCAGTAATAGGCATGACCGGAATCAACCAACTGCTCGGCATACTGTTGATAAACAGCCTTGCGTTCTGACTGGCGGTAGGGGCCACAGGGGCCGCCGATATCGGGGCCTTCATCCCACTGGATACCGAGCCAGCGCAGCCCGTCCATCAATTCCTGTTCGGCGCCTTCGACAAAACGTTTGCGGTCGGTATCTTCGATACGCAGGATGAACTGCCCACCGGTCTGGCGGGCCAACAGGTAATCATAGAGAGCGGTGCGGGCACTGCCCAGGTGCATGTGCCCGGTGGGTGAGGGCGCAAAACGGACGCGAACGGGTTTCGATGTGTTTGCCATGCCAGACTCCTAAAATTCCATCGGTTTACTGTGAGCCGCCACACTTTCAACCAGGCCCATGCCCAGCATGAGTGAGAGCAGCGAGCTGCCGCCATAGCTGACGAAAGGCAGTGTCAGGCCGGTGACGGGTAATAGATTAAGATTAACGCCCACGTTGACGGTGGTTTGGAACAGCAGCAAAACCGCAACACCGTAGGCGAGATAGGCGCCGAAGGGATCAGCAGCCCGCCGCGCCACCCGCAGACAGCGCATGATCACAAAAACAAGCAGGGACAGTAGAAGCACAGTACCTACAAAGCCAAACTCTTCGGCAATGGCCGAAAAGATAAAGTCGGTGTGGCGCACCTTGAGGAAGTGCAGCTGCACCTGGGTGCCGTGGCCATAACCAAGACCAAACCAGCCGCCGTTGCCAATGGTGATGAGGGCCTGTTCCACGTTATAGGTGTTGCCATGGCGGGCATTCTCGTCTTTCATGACGAAGTCAAGGATGCGCTGCTGCTGGTAGTTTTCCAGGAAGGGAAAGGCTGCGGCAGCCAGCGCCAACCCGCCAAGCCCAAAGGACACCAGAAATTTGATGGGCAGGCCAGCCACAAAGAGCAAGGCGAACCAGAGCACAAACATCACAATGGAGGTGCTCAGGTTAGGCTGCAAGAGAATCCAGACAACGATGCCAAGCGTGACAAGAAAGCTTTTGCCAATCCAGAGGAGATTGCGTTCGTCATCCTGCGTGGCGGCATAATAGTTTGCCAACACCATGATGAGGACGATTTTGGCAATTTCGGAGGGCTGGATGAAGATGACGCCAGTATCAAACCAGCGGGCAGAGCCATAGACTGCTTCGCCGACGATGAAGATGCCCACCAGTGCCAGCACAGTGACGATATACATGGTGCGGGCAAGCGGCTGCCAGTAATGGTAGTCAATGAGGG
>JAGOFZ010000209.1 GCA_017996955.1 Longilinea sp. | reverse complement strand
GACCGCCTTCAGGCGCCTGGCGCCTATATTGCCGGCTTCAATGGCGAGGGCCTTGAACGGATTGTGACGATTGGCCGCACCCGCTTTCAGCAGGAATCGGCCTCCAACCTGCTGGAAGCCATCTCCGAGGAAGATACCATCCATCAGGGCACTTTTCGCTGGGGCAATGATTTGCTGATCCCGCTGCAAGCCACAACTGAAGATGGCTCGGTAGCCCTGCTTGGCATTCTAGGCATTAGCGAGTCCGCTGCTCTGGTTTTGGATGATGAACCCCGGCGGCAGCTTTCTCTGCTGGCGCGCCGCGCAGCCCTTGCCTTACGCGACCGCCAGATGCAAACCCAGGTCTTCAGTGCCTTACAGGCCCTTGCTCCCCAGGTTGAATTTATCCAGCGCTTGCGCGCTGCCGGTCGCTATGACCGCGCCGACATCTTGTCCAACGAAGATTTACCCTATACCCCCGACGATCTATCTTTGTGGGTTCGTGACGCGCTCACACATTATTGGGGCGGTCCCCGCCTGACGGAAAGCCCGCTCTTACAGCTTCAACTGGTTCAAAACGCCCTGGATGCTCACGACGGTAACCCCACCAATGCCCTGCGTTCGATTCTACGTGATGCCATTGACCGCGTTCGTCCAGAAGGCGAACGACGCTTCACAGGCGAGTGGATATTGTATAATATCTTGGAAATGAAATTCCTGGAAGGCAAAAAAGTACGTGAAATAGCTGCGCGGCTAGCCATGTCTGAGGCCGATTTGTATCGCAAACAGCGCGTTGCGATTGAAGCAGTGGCTCAGGCTATTTTAGATATGGAAACCCAGGCGCGGCGTGAAAACGGGGAGGGCCAGGGAGAAATATTGGATTGATCTCTGGATATTGTTAATAATGCACTTATTGTTCATTGTTGTACGGAGGGAACATGGTACCCATGCCAAAGGCTCAGGGAAACGAAACCCCGGGCCCTGAAAACTTGGATGAGGGCTGGTGGACAGCACTATTATCTGAAGATAATCTTGCCACTAACCGCGTCCGTGGGGTTGCATTGTCAGCTGCCCCTTTATCAGAATCGGTCAACTGGGCAACAGTCCAGCGAGCCTATGCTGCCGATCAAATCGTCTGCCTGACAGTTCATGGTTACAACCGGGGTGGGTTGCTTGTTCAGGCCGATAGCGTTCAGGGCTTTGTGCCGCTGTCCCATTTGGTAGATGTGCCCAACACCGCCAGCGAAACCGAGCGCCGTGAATTGCTGGCGGCTTATCTGGGGCGCGTCTTACAGCTCAAAGTCATTGAATGTGAACCCGAACAGGAACGCGTTATCTTCTCTGAGCGCGCCGCTCAGGCCGGCGAAGGCCGCCGCAAAATGCTCTTTGAATCTTTGCAGCCCGGCGCCATCGTTGTCGGCACGGTCACAAACATCACCGAGTTCGGTGCCTTTGTCGATCTGGGCGGAGTTGAAGGCCTGGTGCACGTTTCCGAACTCTCATGGGGGCGGGTTCAGCATCCCACCGACCTGTTGACCCTGGGTCAGCGGGTCCGGGTTCTGGTCTTGCAAATCAACTGCGAAAACTGCCGCATTGCCCTCAGCATCAAGCGCCTTTGCCCCAACCCCTGGGAAACCGCCATAGAGCGCTATCAGCCCGGCGATGTCGTCCCCGCTGAAATTACCACCACCACGCGTTTTGGCGCCTTCGCCCGCCTGGAAGAAGGCATCGAGGGTCTAATTCACATCTCCTCAATTTCCAGCTCTGGTGCGGTCAATCTGCGATCTTTGCTTGTCCCCGGACGGCAGGTGCATGTCCGCATCCTGCATCTTGATGCTGACCGCCGCCGCCTGGGCCTGGGTTTGGTGCAGCCAGAATGAGCCGCACAAAATCCTCCAAGCCCACGGCGCCAGTCCCCGAACCCGAAGCGCCCCCGCCGCCCTCCCTGCTGGATCGTCTCAACGGCATCTGGGGTCACTTTGACCGCTTTGGTGTAGATCTTTTGGGGCTTGCGCTGCTAGCCTGGGGGCTGCTCACCCTGTTGGGACTGGTAGGCCTCAGCCAGGGTGCCTTGATTTCTCCCTGGATCCGGCTGCTGCAGCGCGGTTTGGGCTGGGGCAGTTACCTGATCCCCTTCATCCTCGGCTGGGTTGGCGTCTTGATTATCCGGCAGCGCGCCGATCAACCTTTTCGCTTCCCGCTTGGGCAAGCCCTCGCTCTGGAAGGCGTCTACTTCGTGCTTCTCGCTCTGCTGGCTCTGATCAGCGGCCTCTCCCTGGATCGTGCCGAAGCCGGTCAGGATGGCGGTATTGTTGGCTGGGGTATTGCTGAGCTTATTGATAATCTTGCGCCGCTCCCCTGGAGTACGTTAATCTTAACCCTGCTCCTCAGCATCTTCATATTCTTTGGCTCAGGCCTGGCGCGCTGGTTCTATCACCGCCTGGAGGAAAGCCTGGAAGCATCTCCGGCCGCGACAGTTGCGCCTGCCCCGGCTGCTGCAGAACCCGCCGCGCCATCAGAGGAAGATGAGCCTGCATCCCCGCCATCTCTGGTGCGGGATGAACAATTGCCTCCCCTCAACCTGCTGCTCAATGCCCATACCGCCCCACCAGACCAGGCTGAAATCCGCGCCACGGCGCATCAAATTCAAACCACCCTGGCCGATTTTGGCATCCCCGGCCGCGTGGTTGGCTATCGCATTGGCCCCACCATCACCCAGTTTGCCCTCGAACCGGGCTATGTCGAGCGTGAAGGCCCCGATGGCGAGATGATGAAGCAAAAAGTTCGGGTTTCGCAGGTTTCTGCGCTGGCCCGTGACCTGGCTCTGGCACTCTCGGCTGAGCGTCTGCGCATTCAGGCGCCCGTCCCCGGGCAATCCTATATCGGCATCGAGGTTCCCAACAGCCGCAGTTCGGTGGTTCGTTTACGCCCCGTCCTGGAAGATGAGGCTTTTCAACATTTGCAGTCCCCACTGGCAATGGCGCTGGGGCAGGGAGTTTCTGGCGAGCCGGTTGTTGCCGACCTGGCCCGGATGCCGCATCTCTTGATTGCTGGCACCACCGGCTCCGGTAAATCAGTCTGCATCGCCGCCCTCACCACCTGCCTTGTGATGAATAACACCCCTGCCAATCTCCGCCTGGTGATGATGGACCCCAAGATGGTGGAGCTGGCCCGCTTCAATGGGCTGCCGCACCTTCTGGGCAAAGTAGAAACCAACGTGGACCGCATGACGGGTGTGCTTCGCTGGGCGCTTCAAGAAATGGATCAACGCTACAAGATCTTTGAAATCGAGAAAGTCCGCAATCTTGAAATTTATAATCGCAAGATGCAGCGCAAGAAGCAGC
>JAGOFZ010000208.1 GCA_017996955.1 Longilinea sp. | reverse complement strand
AGTCACCTGCTGGGCCGGTTATTACGGCTCCGCTGCCCGGCGCTGCCTTGCAGGGCCTCATCTCGATCACCGGCACAACTGCCCTGGAGGGCTTTTCCTCCTCAGAGGTATCCTATGGCTACGAAAGCGACCAGACCGGCACCTGGTTTTTGCTGCAGCAAAGCCGTGCCCCGGTAACTGATGGTGTCTTGGCGACCTGGGACACCACCACTATTTCTGATGGCAACTACCGCCTGCGCCTCCAGGTCATTTTGACCGATGGCCGGGTTCAAGAAGTGATTTTGCGTGGACTGCGCGTCCGTAACTATTCCGTCATTGAAACCAGTACGCCCACTGGTGTTGTCGAAACCCAGGTCACCCTGGCTGTTGAGCCAACGGCAACCCGCACTCCGGCGCCCACCATCAGCCGCGCCACCCCTACCCCGCTCCCGGTTAACCCTGCGGAAGTCACCTCTGCCGGCCTGGTGTACAGTCTGCTGCGCGGCGCCAATCTGGCTTTGATTATCTTTGCCGCACTCGGCCTCTACCTTTTACTGCGTCGCTGGATTCGGAGGCGTTAATCACCATGGAATCGTTGTTTGAAAAACTGGGCCTGGCGCGCCAGCCAAAACTTGATGAAGATACTACCCCTGCCGGCGTCTATCTGATTGCCGGACTGGGCAACCCGGGCCGTGAATACCGCGAAAATCGCCACAACGCCGGTTTCATGGCGGTGGACCGTCTGGCAGAAGCCTGGGATATTCATCTCACCCGGGTTCAATCCCGGGCTCTTATCGGAACGGGCACAGTCTCAGGCCGCCGGGTTGTCCTGGCAAAACCCCAAACCTTTATGAACCTTTCGGGTGAGGCAGTTTCTGCGCTTCTGCGTTTCTACAAATCCCCCGTCAGTAACCTGCTGGTTTTCCATGATGATATTGACCTGCCGCTTGGAATGCTCCGCCTCCGCCCGGGCGGTGGCGCTGCCGGGCAGAAGGGCATCCAGTCCATTATCACCCGCCTCGCCACCCCCGATTTTGCCCGCGCCCGCATTGGCATTGGCCGCCCTGCCGGGCAGCGTGGCGCTGCCTCTTATGTCTTGCAAGATTTTTCCAAAGACGAAATGGATATCCTGCGACTCGTGCTGGATCGCTGTCTTTCGGCAGCGCGCACATTCATTGAATCTGGTCTCGAGCCGGCGATGAATCAGTACAACGGCGATATCCATGAACGCTGACGCCTCCCAGATCCTCGCTGCTTTTTGCTCTTCCCCGGCCTATGCTGACCTCGTGGCCGATTTGCGCGCAGGCACGCTGCCCACTCCGTTGGGCCTGCTGCGCGCCGCTCGCCTTCCGCTGGCCGCAGCCTTCCACGCCGATTTGCAGCGCCCCATCTTACTCCTGTCTGACCGGATGGATCGCGCCCTGACGGTTGTAGATGAACTGGGCTTCTGGACGAATGCCCCTCGACTGCTTTTCCCCGAGCCCAACCCGCTGTTTTATGAACCTGCTGCCTGGGGCACCAACACCCGCCGAGACCGCCTGAGTACGCTGACCATGCTGGCGCGCTATCACATACCTGGCGCCGGTGACCCGACCACCCCGCCCATCATCGTCACCACCATCCGCGCCCTGATGACCCGCACCCTTCCCCGGCGTGATTTTCTCAAAGCCAGCCGCATCCTCCGCCTCGGTCAGTCTGTGTCCCCCGAATCGCTGCAGCGCGCCTGGGTTGATCTGGGCTACCAGCCTGCCGAAGTTGTGGTTGAGCCCGGTCAGTTCTCCCGCCGCGGCGGCCTCCTCGATTTTTGGCCCCCTTCAGAGCCCCTCCCCGTCCGGCTTGAATTTTTTGGCGACGAAATTGATACCCTGCGCCGCTTTGACCCGGCCTCCCAGCGCAAAGTCGAGTCCATTCAGCAGATCCTGGTCACCCCCGCACGCGAGGTTTTACCCGGCCGTGCGGCTGAAAAAGGCCTACCCGTTGAAACCCTCACCGAATTTGACCTCCCACGGGTTCACGTCTCCCCGGCCAGTCTGCTTGACTATCTCCCCCGCGAGTCGCTGGTCCTGGTTGGTGATCTCGACTTGCTGCAATCCCTGGCGCTGGAACTGGAAGAACAGGCTGTCCGCCTGCGCGCTGAAAGCATCTCCGAAGGCACCCTGCCAGCCGATTTTCCGGTCCCCTACCTCAATTGGTCCGAACTTGCCGATGCGCTCAGCGGCCATCCCTGGCTGGCGGTGGGACACTCCGGCGTCGGCGAACCCTCTGCACTGGCCCAGGTCTTTTCCCCCGGCCCGCGCTATGGTGGGCGGCTCAAGCCACTCCTGGATGATGTCGCCGCTCGCAGTCGTGCCGGTGAATCAACCTGGATTGTCAGCCGTCAGGCCTCCCGCCTGCGCGAACTATGGGCAGAACGCTCCACCGAGGTTGGCGAAGCCGCCGTCCCACAAATTTTGGATGGCACATTAGGCGAAGGCTGGCTGCTGAGCCTCCCCAATACGCACCTCAACCTTCTGACCGACAGCGAAATCTTCGGCTGGGAGCGCCCTCAGGCGCGTCAGCGTCATCGTCCCACTGCTGAGGCGCCCGAGTCATCCTACGCCGACTTGCGCCCTGGTGATTGGGTGGTGCATGTGGATTATGGCATTGGGCGTTATGCCGGTCTGGCGCGCCGTATGCTGGATGGCTCTGAGCGGGAATTCCTGTGTGTGGAATACGATGGCGGCGATCAATTGTTTGTTCCCATTCATCAGGCTGACCGCCTCAGCCGCTACATCGGCCCCGATGCGGCCCCGCCGACTCCCACCCGTCTTGGCACCGCCGAATGGACACAGTCCAAGCAGCGCGTCCGTGAAGAGGTGCTCCGGGTTGCTCAGGATTTGTTGGAGCTTTATGCCCAGCGTCAGGTCGCAGTGGGACGGGCTTTTCCATCCGATACCCCCTGGCAGCAAGACCTTGAGGCCAGCTTCCCCTATGTTGAAACCCAGGATCAACTCCGCGCCATTCGTGAAGTTAAACAGGATATGGAGAGCCCGCGCCCCATGGATCGCTTGTTGTGCGGCGATGTTGGCTATGGTAAAACCGAAGTCGCCCTGCGCGCGGCCTTCAAAGCTGTGATGGATGGCCGACAGGTGGCTCTTCTGGTGCCGACCACAGTTCTGGCCCAGCAGCATTATGAAACTTTCCGTGAGCGGCTGGCAGCTTTTCCGGTCACGGTTGAAATGCTCTCACGCTTCCGCACCCCGCGCGAGCAGAGTGAAATCCTGCTCAAGCTGGCGTTGGGTGAAGTGGATATCATCATCGGCACCCACCGCCTGCTGCAGCCCGATGTCGAGTTCAAGGACCTTGGCCTCGCTATTGTTGATGA
>JAGOFZ010000019.1:7636-15783 GCA_017996955.1 Longilinea sp. | reverse complement strand
TTGGTGTTTTGGTTGGAAGATCAACAACCCGCCGATTGCCCGATTCTGAAATCCATGTGATGATCGATGAGGTTGTCCGCGATCAGGATGTCTTTTTGATTCAACCCTGCTGCGCGCCTGTGAATGATAACTTAATGGAACTGCTCCTCTACCTGGACGCGCTGCGGCGCGCCAGCGCTCATCAGGTTAATGTTGTCATTCCATATTTTCCATATGCCCGCCAAGATAGAATGGCAAAGGGCCGCGAAGCCATCAGCGCGCGCGTGGTTGCATCTCTGGTTGAGGCAATGGGGGCACGGCGGGTTCTGTTTGTAGATATTCATAACCTGGCTATTCAAGGCTTCTTCAATATTCCTGTTGACCCTGTCAGCGCGATCCCGGTGCTGGCGGATTATCTGCGAAAGCCTGAATACCATGACGCCGCCATCGTCAGTCCAGATGTTGGTCGGGCCACCATGGCGGGCAAATACGCCGAAATGCTCAATTTACCGCTGGTCGTAATGCATAAGCGCCGGGCTAATTTTGAAGAAACGAAAACAACCCATGTGGTCGGTGATATTAAGGGGCGGCGGCCAATTGTGATTGACGACATGATTGCTTCGGGCAGTGTGATGAAACAAATTGATGCGCTCTATGCGCAAGGCGCAAAAGGCAAAACCATTTTTGTCATCACCCACGGGGTTCTTCTGCCAACTGCGCTAGATATTTTGAATAAAGATGAACGCATCGAAAAGCTGGTGGTAACCAATACTATTCCCCTGCCAGTCGAAAAGCGCCACCCCAAGATTGAGGTGGTTTCAATTGCCCCGCTGCTAGCAGATATCATTCGGCGGGTACACCTCGGCATCAGTATTTCAGAGCGTCTGGTGCTGCGCTAAGAGATAATTCAGAAAGGATTATTCCATGATCAAAATTGTCGCTGATACCACTTCTTGCATTGCTCCAGAAAAAGCAGCAGAGCTAGGGATCGCCTATATTCCACAGATTATTATTTTTGGGGACGACTCGTACCGCGATGACAATGAGATGGACAGCGCTACATTTCTTAAGAGATTGCGCGCTTCATCCAGCCTGCCAAAAACAGCAGCACCGCCGCCGGTGCTTTACCAACCCATCTATCAGGAATTTGCGCAGCCCGGCAATACAATTTTTGTGATTTGCCCCTCGGCAGAAGTCAGTGGAACCGTGCGCAGTGCAACTGTTGCAGCGCAGGAGTTCCCCAAAGCTGACATCCGGATTATTGACACCCGCTCAATTGGGTCGGGCCTGGGCAGTGTGGTACTTCAGGCGGTTGAATGGGTGAAAGAAGGGGTAGATGCGGCAACTCTTGAATCAAATCTGCGCGATATGATCAGCCGTGAACATGTGTACTTTATGGTAGACACGCTTGAATATTTGTATAAAGGCGGCCGAATCGGCGGTGCCCAAATGCTATTTGGCAGTCTGTTGCAGGTTAAGCCAATTTTGACCGTCAAAGACGGACGCACTGAACCGGTTGAGAGCCAGCGGACCCATAAACGGGCGCTGGAGCGCGTGAAGCAGATGGTTTATTCAGACTGCCCGCATGGGCCACAAGCCCATATTACCATTATGCATGGGGATGCGATTGAAGAAGCCAGCAAACTGGCAGATGAATTGAAAGCCAACCTGGGGCTAACCGAGGTGCCGACCTATCAGCTTCCGCCAGCTATTATGGTGCATGCCGGACCGGGAACTTTGGCAATTAGTTATTTTGTAGAAAAAGCGAGCTGATCGCTGGAAGACTGGAATTTGTCGTTTCTTTTTGAAGATTCAACCCTGCTGGCAATCAACAAACCAGCAGGGTTGCGTTCTATTGCTGATGGATATGATGCCAGTCTGCCGAGTGTGAGGGCTCTTTTGAGTAAACGTTATGGGCCCGTCTGGATTATCCACCGACTGGATAAAGATACCAGTGGGGTCTTATTGCTGGCCCGGAATGCTGAAGCGCATCGGCAGATGAGTATTCAATTTGAAAATCGTCAGGTTCACAAAACCTATCATGCCGTTGTGCGGGGGATTCCTCCCTGGCGAGAGATAACCAGCAAGGAATCCTTGCGAGTCAACGGCGATCGAAAGCACAGAACCATCATTGACCCGGCTCTTGGCAGGGCAGCAAAAACAGATTTTGCGGTATTGGAACAATTTGGGGATTGCGCGTTGATAGCGGCAAGGCCGCGCACTGGCTATACGCATCAAATTAGAGCGCACCTCAGTGCGCTAGGCTACCCCATTTTGTCAGACGATTTGTACGGGATAAGAGGTGCCCCGCTGCCCGGGCCAGATGAACGCATATCACGATTGGCGCTTCACGCAGCCGGTATCGAATTCTCACACCCTCAAACAGGTCGGTTTATCTCAATTGAGGCGCCCTATCCGGCTGATTTTGCGCATCTGCTAATGACGCTAAAGCAATAATAAAAAACAGCGGGCGGCTTTATCAACCGCCCGCTGTTAATGTAAATCTTGTTACCTCGGGCTAAAGCGCCGGGGACGATTTCTTGCTTTGCAGAATAGCCCAAACAATCGCAGCGGTCAGCACCAGGGCGAGAGCCCAGCCACCCCAACCCAGGGTTTGGTGCTGAACAATGATCGGAGCCGCAAGCAGAGAGACCAGATTGACGACTTTAATCATCGGGTTCAATGCCGGGCCGGCTGTGTCTTTGAGTGGGTCGCCAACGGTGTCGCCCACAACGCCAGCCTTGTGGCGCTCGGAGCCTTTGCCAGTATTGGCAGCTAGGTCACGCGGCTCATCTTCAATAGCCTTTTTGGCATTGTCCCAGGCGCCGCCGGCATTGGCCATAAAGACAGCCAACAACTGACCGCTGAGGATAACGCCGGCAAGGAAGCCGCCGAGGGCCTCAACCTGGAGAACCAGGCCAACGACCAAGGGCAGTACAACCGAGATGATTGCCAGAGGAATCAGTTCCTTCTGGGCTGAGCGAGTGGAAATACCCACTACACGCGCATAATCAGGTTTTTTGGTACCTTCCCAAACAGCTTTATCGCGGAATTGTGCGCGGACTTCCTGGACAACCTGAGCAGCAGCACGAGTTACTGCCCGAATTGACAATGAAGAGAAGAGCCAGGGCAAAGCGCCACCGAGCAAGAAGCCGATAAAGACTTTTGTGCTGGAGATGTCGATTGCCGTCAGGGTTCCAGGGGCGACTTTGTTGATATCAGCCATGAAGGAAGCAAACAAACTGACGGCAGCGATGACGGCCGAGGCAATAGCAACACCCTTGGTAATGGCTTTGGTGGTATTGCCCACAGCGTCCAGGTCAGCCATAATCTGGCGCGCCTTGACTGTTTCAGGGTCGGTCATACCATGCCAGGCCATTTCGGCGATTCCATTGGCATTATCAGAGATGGGGCCATAAGAATCCATCGCAACGTTGTTGCCCGTGTGGCTGAGCATACCAATACCAATCATGGCAACGGCGTAAAGTACATAATTAGCGCCATCGGCTTCGTATAGGACCAGCGACAGTACAAAGGAGATCACAATCACAACCAACGCCCAAACCGAGGATTCCATACCAACCGACAGACCGGACAGAATGGTGGTGGCAGGGCCTGTATCAGTCGATTTGACAATATCCTGAACAGGAGCTTTCTTGGTCGCCGTGAAGTAGGAGGTCAGAGGATTGAAGGCAACCGCCAGACCCACGCCAATGGTGGTCAGCATGCCCATGCGCCAGTCACCGACATAAGTGATCGCAAGAATGAAGGCCCAGAGAATAGTATTGAACGAGGATACCTCGTAAGATCTGAACATCGCTTCTTCGGCATCGTGGGCTCGCAGGAACTTGATAGGGAACTTTTCCCAAATAGGAACTGTGAATGTTCCCAAAATTGAGCTCAGTACGCCAATTGCGCGAATAATCAACGGGTAAACAATCCAAACGATGCTACCTGTGCTTTCATAAAGCACCAGACCGAGGATCAGGGCAGAGACAATGGTAACTTCGTAGCTCTCAAAGATATCGGCAGCCATACCAGCGCAGTCGCCTACATTATCGCCAACCAGGTCAGCAACTACAGCAGCGTTACGCGGATCATCTTCGGGGATATCTTTTTCTACTTTACCCACCAGGTCTGCGCCAACATCTGCAGCCTTGGTATAAATACCGCCGCCAACGCGCATGAAAAGAGCAAGCAGGGTGCCGCCAAAGCCGAAACCAAGCAAGGCATCTGGAGCTGCGGTGCCGAAAATAATGAAGATGACCGTACCGCCAAACAGTCCCAGGCCATCTGTCAGCATGCCCGTAATTGTACCGGCATAGTAGGCAATCGAGAGAGACTCATTGAAGTCGCGGCGAGCGGCAGAGGCAGAACGGACACTGGCCTGAATAGCCATGCGCATGCCGAGTTGACCCACCGTTAAGGAGAAGAAGGCGCCCATGAAGAACGCAATGGTGCGGCCGACAGAGACAGCGATAACAGCATTATCGCCGAAACGATCAACAGCCTCTTTAGTGGGTTCTACAACGTAGACACTCAGAAACAGTGCCACGCCGAGCAAGAGGATTGCCGGGAGGATTGTTTTCAACTGGCGGCTAAGGTAGCTATTTGCGCCAACTCGAATTGCGTCCCAGACTTCTTGCATCTTTGGTGTGCCCTTATCTTTCTTGAGCACGTTGCCCCGCAGCAGCCATGCATACAGCAGGCTGATAAAGGCCACAAGCAGCACACATAGAATAGCAATCTGCTCAAATGGTGTCTTGAGGCCGCGCTCTGCAAGACCAAATATGTCCATACTTCCTCCAAATTGATAGGGATTTAAAGAGACTAGATTATTTTACTTAAATGTGAATGATTGTCAATTGAAGATGGGCGAGAATTTATTCAGCCGAAAGATTAGTATTAGATTAGAATTTATCAACCTTATTGACTTTAGGGGGAGCGCAATTGTATAGTGTATTGCGGCAAACAATTGGCAGCAAGTGGTCTGACAATTGCTCCAAAGCAATATGGGCGGGCTGCTTTTTATAATAACCCCGATTCGGTAACTGAGGTGCGAAGGATCTGCTTGATCAGAGCCAATCGGAAACAGTTGAGAGATTGTCACTATTTGAGTCAGTGCCATTTTGTGCCAAATGGCCTACTTGATTTTTGCTTGAAAAACGTGTATTCTGGATAACAGGACTAAAACGGGGCACGGAAATCCATTCCAATAAGAGGAATTGCGCAAACTGTATGGAGAACCCTTTCATTAACGTAGTCGACGAAGAAGACGAAGAATATCCAGCGATAGCCCGCCTGATTGAACTGGGGCGGCAAAAAACTTTTGTAACAATAGACGATATTCTGCACTTCTTTCCAGACGCAGAGCAAGACGTTGAACAACTCGAAGAGGCTTTCGCCGCGCTGATGAGCGCCGGCATCCCTTATCTTGAGGATGAAGCGCCGCTGGCTGAGCCATCTGAAGATGAGTTGATCCTTGAAGAAGAGCCCAACGAACGAGCGCCCGAAGTTGCAATTGACGATCTTGAAAACATTGATACCGACGACACTATTGGGCTATATCTTAAAGAAGTCAGCCGTGTTCCGCTACTAACAGCGGAAGAAGAAGTGGAGCTTGCTCAACGGATTGAACGCGGGCGCATGGCCCGCGAAGAACTGGCGCGGGGTAACGTTAATACCCGCCGCCGGTTGGAACTGCGCAAGCTAATTGAAGACGGTTGGGCGGCGCGCGAGCACCTGATTACGGCTAACTCTCGGCTGGTGATCAGTGTGGCGAAGAAGTATATGGGGCGCGGTGTTCCTTTTCTGGATCTGATTCAGGAAGGAAATATCGGCCTGATTCGGGCAACCAAAAAATTTGATTACCGCCGCGGACACAAGTTTTCCACTTATGCCACCTGGTGGATCCGGCAGGCAGTGACCCGCGCGATTGCCGACCAGGGACGTACAATTCGGGTGCCGGTGCATATGGGCGACCAAATTAACAAGCTCCTGCGAGTGCAGCATCAATTGACCCAGCGCCTGGGGCGCGAACCAACTGTGGACGAACTAGCACACTCGCTGGATGTTCCCCCTAAAAAAGTGGAGAACATGATCCAGGTAGCACGGCGACCACTTTCACTGGAAACACCAACAGACGACGAAGAGGATTCTGTGCTGGGTGATTTCATTGAGGACGACGAGGCGCCGCCGCCCGATGACACCGTGACCTACAACCTGCTGCGGGAGCATCTAGAAGAAGTGTTGAACTCGCTGCCTCCGCGCGAGGTGAGAATTTTACAGTTGCGCTATGGGCTGCTGGACGGACAGGCTTATACGCTGGAAGAAGTTGGGCGTAAGATGGGCGTCACCCGTGAGCGCGTCCGGCAGATTGAGGCACAAGCACTGAGCCGACTGCGCCATCCCACCATTCGGCGAAAATTGCGCGACTATTTGGGCGAATAAGTCAGACTCTTTTATAAAAACAACGGCAAGGAGCAGTTAAACAGCCTTGCCGTTTGTATTTTAAAACAGGGCAAGCAAAAATGCTTGCAATATTATTAAATCTGATGCATACTAAAACGTGGAGGACCTCTCTTCATGGCCAAAATATCTCTTCGCGCATACCAACGTGATATAGAAAACCTGATTGAGCGTGGTCAGACAGACGAAGCCATCGCCCATTGCAAATATATTCTTCGTTATTATCCCAAGCATATTGAGACGTATCGCCTGCTGGGAAAGGCCTACATTGAAAGCCAGCGCTATACCGAGGCGTCGGATATTTTGCAGCGCGTCCTGTCGGTTATTCCAGATGATCTGGTGGCGCAAATTGGGATGAGCATTATTCGAGAGGATGAAGGCAATTTAGACGCTTCCATCTATCACATGGAGCGCGCCTTTGAAATCCAGCCATCGAATGTTGCTGTGCAGGAAGAATTGAAGCGGCTTTATGGGCGCCGGGATGGCGTTGAACCGTCCAAGATTCGTTTGACCCGAGGGGCCTTGGTGCGGATGTATGCCCGTGGAGAGCTCCACCAACAGGCCATTGGGGAAATTCGCGCCGCGCTTGCTGAAGAGCCCAACCGGATCGATTTGGAAGTCATTTTAGCAAAAATGGCAGTTTTATCGGGGAAAAAAGTAGAAGCTGTAGAAATCTGTGGGCGGGTGCTGGCAAAATTACCATATTGCGCTGAAGCGAATCGCCTGCTGGCAGAAATATTGCCCGAAACCAGCCGGGCAGAAGATGCCAAAATTTATCAGCAGCGCCTGATTGACCTGGATCCATACCTGGGATATATTTCTCCAACAACGCCGACCACCAATGATGTCCCTGAAAATGCGGTTGCACTGGAACGGTTAGACTGGCAGCCCGGCGAGACCCAGCCCGACACGCGCCCGCAGTGGGCGCAGGCTGTGGGCGCCAGTTGGGATACGCGGGAAGAGGAAGCCCCTGCTGCGGATTGGCTATCTGCGGCTATGCCGCCGGCTGAGCAGCCCTCACCTGCTGCACAACCCAGTGCGCCAGATACCGGAATTCCGGATTTTCTGCAGGCAGCAGGCTGGAGCGTATCGGATGGCGACGCGACATCACGCCCAGAGACGCAAGTCTCGGGATTGGAGCAAGGCGAAGACCTTGGCGCCGGAGAACTGGCGGCGGCTGAAATGCCCGATTGGCTGCAATCCATTGCGCCGCCGCAAACGGGTGCGCCTGCAGAATCGGGCACCCTGGAAACCGAAGAAGACAGCGCACGCTGGCTGGATCAAATGATGGCAGCCCAACCGCCGGCAGAATCGGTGGAATCTATTGCGCCAATAGACGCGGCTGCTGTACCGCCTGTTGATTTATCTGCAATGGATATGCCCGATTGGCTTTCTGGACTGACCGGAGAAACCCCGGCTGAAAACGCGCCATCACCGGAGCCAGTTGTTGGAGAAGAACTAGCTGCTCCCGCTGACACAGTTCCGGATTGGCTGTCAGGTCTTACGGGTGAAACCCCAACAACCGAAGTACCCGAAGCAGAAGCCGAACTTTTCGCGATTGAAGCCGAGGCTCCTGCAGAACCGGCCGAAGCGCTGCCAGATTGGTTGTCAGGCCTTACGGGCGAGGCTCCGGCGTTTGAAGCGCCCGAGGTAGAAGCCGAGCTTCCCGCGATTGAAGCTGAAATCCCGGCAGAACCGGC
>JAGOFZ010000019.1:0-7536 GCA_017996955.1 Longilinea sp. | reverse complement strand
CTGCAGAACCGGCCGAAGCGCTGCCAGATTGGTTGTCAGGCCTTACGGGCGAGGCTCCGGCGTTTGAAGCGCCCGAGGTAGAAGCCGAGCTTCCCGCGATTGAAGCTGAAATCCCGGCAGAACCGGCCGAAGCGCTGCCAGATTGGCTGTCAAACATTGCGGGTGAAACCCCAATAATTGAGACCCCAGAGATCAAAGCCGAAACCGAGATCCCGGTTCTTGAGCCAGAAATGCCTGCAGAACGGGCAGAAACTTTACCGGATTGGTTATCTGTGCCCACCGACGAGTTGCCCGTAGAGGCAGAACCCGCTGCTCCGCAGACTGAGGCGACTCCTGAGTGGATGCCAGAAACAGCACTGCCCGAAGAAGAACTTGTTCGTTCGGAAACAGAGGGAGCCCCCACCATTGACCAGGCGCTGCCAGATTGGCTGGCTGGAATTGGCGAGCCAGTAGAAGAACAACCCGAACCCCAAGCGGCTGAACCCGTAGCAGAAGCGCCAACCGAAGATGCAGGCTTTGCCTGGTTAGAGGCACTGGCAGCCCGGCAAGGTGCCGAAGCAAATGAGCTTTTGGTGGCGGCCGAAGACCGCCGAGAGACACCCCCTGAGTGGGCAACCGAAGCCGAGAACGCAGAAACTGCCCAAGCTCCAATAGAAGAACTGGCAGAGCCTGTTGCTGAAGCGGCGACTGAATTGATCGAAACGCCAGTAGAGGAAATCGTCGAAACTACGGCAGTCATCAGCGAACTCCCGACAGAAGCAGCCCCCACAGCCGAAGAATCTACAACTGCTGCCAGTGAAGACGAGGCATTTGCCTGGTTGGAAGCGCTGGCGGCGCGGCAGGGTGCTGAAGCCGACGAACTGCTTGTGGCAGCTGAAGATCGGCGCGAGACTCCGCCCGATTGGGCTCTCGAAGCTGAAAAGCCACAAACAGAGGCGGTAGAAATTCCCGAACCCGAAGCCGTGGCTGCAGAGCCCGTAATTGAAACAGCGGCGGACCTGGTGGTCGAAGCAGTTGAACCCGAAGCTAAAATTGGCACTGAACCGGCAGCCGAGCTGCCCGCGGAGGCTGCTGCGCCGCAGACTACCTCTACCTCGGCAGAGGATGAGGCTTTTGCATGGCTGGAGGCTCTGGCGGCGCGCCAGGGCGCCGAAGCTGAAGAACTACTTGTTGCTGAAGCCGATCGGCGCGAGACGCCGCCCGATTGGGCGCTGCAAGCAGAGGAGCCGGTCGGTACGACAGCTTCATCAGAAGAACCTGAATCCGCTACAGTAGAAGATACCCGCCCAACCCGGATTAGACCGGAAGCTGAAGTTTCACCCACGGAGATTGTTCCAGAGGTCACTATGCCCGTGACAGAAGCACATGCGGAAGTGATCGAAGAACAGCCTGTGGTCGGCGAGGTGCCGGCAGAACCCGTATCCACAGCGGCAGCGACTCCCAGCGAAGACGAGGCATTTGCCTGGTTAGAAGCGCTGGCAGCGCGCCAGGGCGCTGAAGCCGAAGAACTGCTTGTGGCTGAAGCCGATCGGAGCGAAACCCCGCCCGAATGGGTGCAGGAAGCTGAAGCGAGTGCGCCTGAAGCGCTGGTGGAAACGCCGAGCGAAGAGATTATTGAACCCGTGCAACAGCTAGAAGAAGCGCCGGAGCCACTTGGTGGAATTGAACCCTCTGAGGAAATGGTTGCTAAGGCGCCCGAGCAGCCCGTGGCAGAGATGCCCGCCTGGATTGCGGCTGCTGTTGCAGAAGAAGCCAGCCAACCTGAGCCACCGCAACTTGAACCTGAGGCAGCCGAGCTGGAACCCGCAACTACCGAAGAGGCGATCCCGGACTGGCTGCAAGGATTGGCTCCGACCGAGGAGAAGCCGCAAGAATCGGTGCTGGAATGGCTGGGACGCGAGGAAGGCGGACAGCCCATCACGCCGCCCAGGTTTACCGAGCCGCAGGTTGTTGATCAAAGAGAATCACCTGTCGAAGAAGAACCGGTCAGCTTACCGGCAGAAGAAGTTAAAGACGCCGCAGAAGTTCATCGTCAGGCACAGGAAGCCCTGTGGAAAGGCGATCTCAAAACTGCAATGGCGCTTTATAACCGGCTGATTGAAAATGGGCTGATGCTAGAGGAAATTATTCACGATCTAAGAGACGCCCTGTATCGATACCCAGTTGATGTTGAGGTCTGGCAAACGCTGGGCGACGCCTATGCACGCAGCAACCTCTTACAGGAAGCTCTGGAGACATATACCAAAGCTGAAGAATTGATCCGCTAACATTACGGAGGCTATTTTGGAACGGACACTGGTTTTAATCAAGCCCGACGCAGTACAACGCGGCTTAATGGGCGATATTATTGTGCGCCTGGAGCGCCGGGGGTTGAAATGTGTGGCTGCCAAGTTTCTACAAGTGAGCAAAGAGCTTGCCGAACAGCATTATGCAGTGCACAAAGGCAAACCATTTTACGAAGGGCTGGTGCGATACATCACAGCCAGCCCGGTGATGGCAATGGTGTGGGAAGGGCCCAACGCAATTGCAGCCGTACGGCAGACGATGGGCTCCACCCGCCCCACCGAAGCTGCGCCAGGTACAGTTCGCCACGACTTTGCACTTGAAATGAGCCGCAATCTGACGCATGCCTCTGATGCACCAGAGACCGCAGCCCAGGAAATTGCTTTATGGTTCAAACCGGATGAAATTGCGCCCTGGGATCGGTGTACAGATCCCTGGCTGTTTGGTAAAAATTAGCCCTCTTTTACTAAGGAGAGACATTGGAAAGAACTGTTCCAACCACGGCATCCGGGGAGATTGATCTTTATCTCCGGACAATGTATTCATTGCTCCGGACCACGGCGGATGTGCAAATCCGGACTCTGGAAGAAGTGCATGCCGGCATCAATTCGCCGCTGCATGCTGGCGCCCGGATGGAAAGCCCGGATACTGCGGCGTTTACGTACAGTATGCTCAGATTGCCTTCCTGTATGCCACAGATTAGAACGGTTATTCTTGGACAAAGCGCGGAATTATTTGCGCGCTCTGGCTATCCCAATATTGAAAACTGGCAGCCGGTATCGGCACGGGCACGCCGGCGACGCTGCTATTTTAACCGTCAAGATATTCTGGCCTGTTTTATTGCCAGTCGATCTGATATTGATGATGTTGTGCCCGCGCTTACGGCTTACCAGATTGAATGGAATAAGCTGCATGACCTGCTGAAAGAATGCCCAGAAGGAACTATTGAAGATGCGGCGAAAGGCAATTCGGTAGCTTTTACCAACCTGGCGAAAGTCTTAAGAGTGACCCCAAATGATTTGCAGCGGCTATGGGTTGTCTGGGGGGCGCTTGAGACCGCTCAAAATGGCGAAACAAATGATGCCCGGGCCGCTCGATTTCTTCAGCGAATTGCCCAACAAAAATGTGCTCTGCGGCTGCGCTTACTGGGTGGGTCGCTGAGCGATTACTGGCGCGCCACTCGGGCCTGGTGGGATAATATTGAACATCAGCAGCCAGGTCTGCTGGATCGACCTGTATATTTTATATCCAGCAATACGCACAGCCTGTCTAATTTACTGTCTGGTTTTGGGTTGACGCTTCAATCAGCGCTAGAGGACTACTTGAGATTGCCTGAAAACCTCAAGCTGCAGGAAGAATGGCAGACCATTCAATCGGGGCAGTTGGGGTCAAGCCGTGAGAATTTCCTCTATTACATTCTCAAAAAATACCAACAATCAGAGTATGGACGCGAAGCTGGGCAGCAGCAAATAGACTGCGAGAAAAATGCAGGAATTTACCGAGTGCCCAGCGAACACTATTTTGATATTGACGCACAAGTTGTTGAGATCAATAAACTGGATATTACCAACTTGGACCCACGACTCAAGGAAAAAGGACCGGCTTACCCGGGCGATTTATCAATTTTACGAAATAGTAATGCGCTTATCTTGAATGTGGATTATCCGCTGGGACTGGCAGCATATAATATCTTGTCCAAAGTAGCCGAACACGCCAGCCCCGTACTGGGCATTTACATTATGGGCAAGGCTGCTAGCTTAAATGGTGTGGTTGGGGACGTGATGATCCCCAACGTTGTGCATGATGAGCATTCTCACAACACTTATCTGTATCAGAATGCGTTTACAGCGGCATCAGTATCGCCTTATCTGGTCTACGGCACTGTGCTGGATAATCAAAAAGCAGTCAGTGTACTGGGTACGTTTTTGCAGAATGCTGAAATTATGGATGTCTTTTATCGGGAAGGATACACCGACATTGAGATGGAGGCTGGACCGTATTTATCTGCCATCTACGAGATGTCACGCCCGAAGCGGCACCCGGTGAATGAGCTGGTAAATCTGTATGGTGTGCCTTTTGATATCGGCGTTTTGCATTATGTGTCAGACACGCCGCTCAGCAAAGGTCAAAACCTTGGGGCGGGAACCATGTCCTATTATGGTATGGACTCAACCTATGCGACATCTATTGCAATTTTGCGACGAATTTTCCAAATTGAGGCACTAAGGCTGAGCGCCGATTAGGTCTATGACTACAATTTCGGGCGGGCAGAGAAAGCGCGCCCGCGGGGCAAACCACCACCCTTCCATTCCAAGGCCACGCGAGACATACAGTGTGGTATCTTGGATCTGGTACTGTCCCATCTCAAACCGCTTGCCGTAACGAGAAAAAGTCACAACAGCGCCATAAAAAGGGAGCCGGATCTGCCCGCCATGGGTGTGACCCGCCAGAACCAGGTCCATCCCAATCTCGGCTGCTTCTGGGGTCAGATCAGGTGAATGATACAGCAAGATAGAGTAGGCGGATTCGGAAATATCTGGCGCTAATTGCATAAACTCCTGACGGTCCAGTGGATAATCTCGATTTGCGATGCCCAAAATGCGGACGGGGCTGCCGGGCCAGGGCAGATCGATCCATTCGTCATTCAAGACCCGGATTGAGCTGTCAGAGAATAATGCCTGCATCTGGAGTGGGCCATCAACCGAACCCTGAACTGCATAGACGCCGTATGGTGCAGATAGCTGCCCCAACAACTGGCGAGTATCGGTCATCACGCCATCGTGTTCAAGGAAAGATAAATTGAGATAATCTCCCGTCCAGAAGATGACATCGGGTGACAGAGCGGCAACACGGGCAACGATCTCGGGCTCACGACGAGTGAGGTGTTCGGTATGCAAATCACTGAGATGGACGATGCGTAAGGTTTCTCCGGGTTTCAGGTCTGGCGTCTCGATTTGTACACGGCTGACCGTGAGCCAGAAAGGTTCGATATAAAATCCGTAGAATATCACGATGGTGAGCAGAGCATCCACAATTATTAATGGGACCGTCATCCTGCGACTGCCAACGCCAGGACGGCGACGGTTCAACCAGGCGCCGTATAGGCCCCACGCCATGAAGAGGAACAAGCGAACAAAAACGAATATCAGCCAAGGGGCAAGCGGATCACCATAGGAGAGACCCAAACGGGGCAAAACAGCCAGAGTTGCGTAATCTAAAATAATACAAAAAACGGTAATACCGAATGCTTTCCAGATATTGCGACGCATTTCCCATCCTTTAAGGAATATCTAAGGAAGTCGTATTATAATGCAAATTCTGTGTCTTATTAAAAGCCCCCCGCACCGGGCTCATCTTACGTCCTGTTGTTCAATCATCATTACATTACAGCACCCCACAGGAGGTGCCCATTGAGCAGATCACCCAGAATTCCGGATTACGACCTGCAGAAGGTTGTAACTCCCAATCGTCTTCTTGGCCTTTGGCGAATGATGACCGGTTTCCGATTAAAGTACCTGGGAGCAACTTTAAGCCTCGGGGTATCGGCATTATCCAAAACGCTGACCTATATGCTACTGCGGTATTTCGTGGATCATTATCTGGTTGCACAAACCGGCAGCGTACCTTTGATTTTTATAGCCCTGGGCTTTTTAGGGCTGGCGACCATCGAAGGCAGCATGACATTCACAAGCGGGCGACTGGCGGCACAAACCGCCGAAGGGATTACCCGCCGCCTGCGCAATTATTTGTTTGACCATATTCAACAGCTCAGCTTTTCCTACCATGATCAGGCGCAAACTGGCGACCTGATTGAGCGGTGCACCTCTGATGTTGACGCCATGCGGCGATTCTTCAGCGATCAGGCGATTGGCATTGGGCGGATTATCCTGCTATTCACCATCAATTTTATTGCACTGATCAATATTAATCCAACGCTGGCGGTTGTCTCGATTGTCGTGCTGCCGCTCATTGTAGCTGCCTCGTTCTTCTTCTTCAAGCGCGTCTCAAAAGCCTATGCAGCTTACCAGGAACAGGAAGCAACACTTTCTACCACGCTGCAAGAGAACTTGACCGGGGTGCGGGTGGTTAAGGCGTTTGCCCGCCAGAAGTATGAAATGGACAAGTTTGAGCGTGATAACTGGGAGAAGTTCCTGCGCGGCAAGAAGCTAAACACCATGCACTCGCTGTTTTGGCCGGTTTCTGATGTGCTGTGCGGGTTTCAGATGCTGCTGGGGTACTTCACCGGCGCAGTGATGGCGATTAACGGCACAATCTCAGTGGGTGATTATCTGGCGTACACAGGCCTGATCACTTACATCATCTTCCCGATGCGCAATCTCGGACGCATTATTGTGCAGCTCTCCACTGGCATGGTGTCGTTTGGACGCGTGCGCGAGATTATCAAAGAGCGCCGAGAACCTCTGGATGAAGGTGATTATTTGCCGGAGAAAGCCGTGCGTGGGGAACTCCAATTCCTAAATATTGGCTTTGAATACGAATCGGGCAGCAGCGTGCTGAGCGAAATCAACTTTGAAGTTTTACCCGGACAGGCAATTGCCCTGTTGGGGGCAACTGGCTCGGGCAAAACAACCCTGGTAAACCTGCTGCCAAGGTTCTATGAATATACTCATGGCAAGATTGAGCTGGATGGGGTTCCACTTCAACGCTACCCTCGGCGATACTTGCGGCAGCAGATTGGGATTGTGGAGCAGGAGCCCTTCCTGTTCTCCAGGTCCATCCGCGAGAATATCTCTTACGGCGTGGGCCGAGATGTGGACATGGTTGAAATTGAAGCTGCGGCCCGGGCAGCGGCCATTCACGATGTGATTTTGAGCTTTCCGCAGAGATATGACACGATTGTGGGTGAAAAGGGCGTGACCTTGTCCGGCGGACAGAAACAACGGGTTGCGATTGCGCGCACTTTGCTCAAAAATCCCCGCATTCTGATTCTGGATGACTCAACGTCTTCGGTGGACACAGAAACTGAAGCGGAAATCCGGGCGGCGATGGAAACCCTGATGAAAAATCGGACGACCTTTATCATCGCACATCGGATTCAGAGCATTATGAATGCAGACTTGATCCTGGTAATGGATCAGGGACGCATTATTCAAAGCGGTCAGCACGAAACGCTGGTATCGCAGCCGGGCATGTATCGAGATATTTACGATATTCAGACCCGGATTGAGGCTGAACTTGAGAAGGAGATCGCCAGTGTCAGCTAATTACATTGAAGAAGAAGAGTTTCAAACT
>JAGOFZ010000018.1 GCA_017996955.1 Longilinea sp. | reverse complement strand
TGGCTGGTGCTTTCGGCTGCCGCGGATCCGACTGCAGTACAACCCCTGGGTACCTCAACCATCGCGGCCGATATGATCTTCAACTCGGATGCCGCAGATACCTCTGCCGCTGGCTACCTGCCTGATGGCATCCCGGCAGCTTACACTGCCCCGGATGGCGGCACACTATCTGAAACCGCAGCCCTTACTCTGAATGGCACCCTGCTACCCACAACCACTTTCACAGCCCCGGCTGCAGATCAAGCTTACCAGGTTTGCACCGCAGTAGATAATGAACTGCTCTGTGTCGATGTGACTGTTCAAAACGTAGCCCCTGTGGCCGTGGATGACACAGCCACAACGACTGAAGACACGCCGGTCGCTATCCTGGCAGTTGACCTGGCTACCAACGATACCGATGCCAATCTGGATGCTCTCACTGTAACTGCGGTCAGCAACCCGACCAACGGCACCGTGATGCTGGAAGCGGGCACGATTACCTTCACCCCCACCGCCGACTTCAACGGTACCGCCGGGTTTGACTACACCGTCAGCGACGGTGTTCTGACCGACACCGGTCACGTCACTGTCACGGTGACTGCTGTCAACGACGCCCCGGTGGCGGTGGACAATGCCTACGAGATGGATGAGGACACCATCCTGAACATCGAAGCTCCGGGTGTGCTGAACAACGACACCGATGCCGATGGCGATACCCTCACTGCCATGCTGGTGGTGGGTCCGACCAACGGCACCCTGGTGCTCAACGCCGACGGTTCGTTCACCTACACCCCGTCGCCCAACTTCTTCGGCACCGACGCCTTCACCTACAAGGCCAGTGATGGCACTAGCGACTCCAACGTCGCCACCGTCACCATCACCGTGGTGGATATGCCCGAGACGAAGTACATCTACCTGCCGATTATCCTCAAGTAAGCCGAGCGATAGCGGATTGACCATTCGGGCGGGTGCATTAGCACCCGCCCGAAATTTTTTTATGATAGAATACATTAAGTCTGCAGTGGAGGTATTGCTGTGCCGGTTGGAAAGCCATCAGTCCACGCCGCAACATCAACCCCGGCCTCACGGCCAACGGTTGGTGTTTTGCTGGCTGAGATGGGCGGGTGGTATGGGCTGCCTTTACTGTCGGGGATTGAGGAAGCCGCTGACCGGCAAGATGCGAATATCATTTATCTGGTGGGGGCCAGCCTGGAAGCTGCTGAAACCGGGCGGACTGCTATTTTTCGATTGGCGCGGCCGGAACGATTAAATGGCCTGATTTTACATGCCGACCTGGCGCGGCACCGCTCAGATGAGGAGATTCATCAGTTCTGCCAGCAGTTTGCGCCACTGCCATTGATTGGATATGCATTGACCACGCCTGAAATGCCTTCTGTGCTGGCAGACAGCTACAACGGTATGCACCAACTGGTGACGCATCTGGTCAAAGACCACGGATACCGCAAGCTGGCCTTCATCCATGGCCCAGCCGGGCAAATGGAAGCGGATGAACGCTTCCATGCGTTTCAGGATGTGCTGCTCATGCATGGATTGACCATCAACCCGGAATGGGTGGTGCGGGGAGATTTTTCTCAGGAGAGCGGACGGGCAGCCATGGAAGCGCTGCTGGCTCACGGGCGGCCGCAATTTGAGGCTGTGGTTGCCGCCAACGATAATATGGCGGTGGGGGCGCTGCAGGTGCTGCATGAGCGCGGCCTGCGGGTGCCGGATGACCTGGCCCTGACTGGATTTGATGATACAACCGAATCAAAGCTGCTCAGTGTGCCGTTAACCACTGTGCGGCAAACCTTCTTTGCCAGCGGGCAGCAAAGCCTGATTTCTGCTCTGCGACGCATCTATGGAGAAACACTGCCGAATCAGATCTTAGTACCGACCAGCCTGGTGGTCCGCCGGTCGTGCGGCTGTGTGGGTGAAGGGATGCGGCAGGCTGCGGCACAAGCTGTGCCAGGAACCACGGGTTCGGTACAGATTCTAAAGGCGTTGACACCCCAGGCAGTGGATCACCTGGTGGCGGCTGCTGGAGAGCGCACCGATGACGATACCGTCTGGGGGGCAGATGCACGCCGGTTTGACATGCGTACGCCAATGACAGAAACCTGGAACGCATTGTTGAGCGATCTGGAAAGCGAGAAAAATCACCGCTTCCTGGCAGCATTTGCGACTGCGCTGCAGCAACTGCAGATCGTCCGGCATGACCCCATGATCTGGCACGAGGTTGTCTCGGCGCTGCGGAATTTTATCCGACCTTATTTGAATGATGCGCAGCTTGTGCTGCGGGTGGAGAATTTGCTGCAACAGGCGCGCCTGCTGGTGAACGAAACTTCATTGCGCTCACAGAGCCAACGGCGCGGGCGAATTGATCGGCTAGACCAGCTTTTACAGAAGCTGACTTACAGCCTGGCTACGGCGCTTAATCTGGACGCGGTTGCCGAAACGATGGCTGAGCATCTGCCCCAGATGGGGATTGAGGCGTTATATCTGGCGCTTTATGATGTGGAAGGGGCAGACCCGACCCCCACTACGGCACACCTGGCGCTTCAATTTGATCACGGCAAGGGGGCACACCTTACCGAAGGTGAGAGCTTCCCAATTATCCAGATACTGCCCCCGGCAATATTCCCGCCCCAGGAGCGCTCGACCTTTGTGGTGATGCCATTGACGGTTGGCGAGCGCCAGTTGGGGTACATGACCGTCCGTGTGGGGCCGATTGACTGGGAGATTTACCCCCGGCTGCGAGACCTGTTCAGCAGCACGATCTTTCGGATTGTGCTGGAAGAACAGCAGCGGGAAGCGCAGAATCAGATGGAGCGGTTGTGGGCCGACGCCCGACTGCATGCGGCAGAACTGGCACAGGCTAAAGAGCAGTTGGAACAGGCAGTCACCGAATCCAACCGCAGGTTGAAGGAAACTGAGGGGTTGTTTGAGGCTATCCGCTCGATTGTGGGGGCGAATGAGATTGTGGATATTTGCCAGAAGCTGACGCGGCATTTCTCGCGGCTGGTGGCAGCCGACCAGACCTTTATTGCGCTGGTCAATCATGATGAGCGCCGGGTGACGCTGGAAGTGAGCGACGGCGAAATTGTTGAAAACAACGATTACGAAACCCTGGTGAATGGAATCAGCGGGGTAGTGTACCGCAGCGGGCAGCCGGTCTTGTCGCTGCACGCGTATGATGGGATTGAGCCGGAAGCCTCGCGGCAGCGCCGCGTTCAGGGTGGCACGGGGGCGGTGATTGTTGCACCGATTATGGTGAATCAGCAAGTCAGCGGAACTGTGACTGCCGTGCGAAAGCTGGGTCAGGATCCCTTTGCGCAGCATGATGTTGATCTGTTAACCGCTTTGGCCGCCCAGGCTGGTGAATCTATTGAAAATGCGCTGTTGTTTGAGGCTGAGCGCGAGCAGCGCGAGCTGGCTGAATCGCTGCGGCAGGCGGGGATTCTGGTGTCATCCACGCTGGAATTTGACCAGGTGTTGGACCAACTGTTAGAGCAGATCCAACGGGTGGTGGATTATGACGCTGGCAGCCTGATGCTGGTTGATGGGGATACCGTGCGAGTGGCTCGCGGGCGCGGGTATGTGTTTCAGAGTGAGGCGGAGAAAAACCGCCCGACTCCGGAGTTTTCACTGGAGAGCACAATTACATTTAAAGAAATGCGGAATACCGGCCAGCCCCTGGTGATTCCAGATACCAGCAGCGATCCCCACTGGATTAAAACCGCCCGGTCGATCAGTTACCGATCCTGGATGGGGGCGCCGATTGTTTCCAAAAAAGGGATCATCGGGTTCTTCTCGCTGAACAAGCAGCAGCCCAATTTCTTTACACCCAAGATGGCGCAGCGGCTGGCGGCTTTTGCCAATCAGGCGGCCCTGGCGCTGGAAAATGCCAGCCTTTACGAAAACATGGCCCGTTTCAACCTGCAATTGGAGGAACGGGTGCGCGCCCGCACCGAGGAACTTCAGAATGCCTATAATGTGCTGGAGCAGATGGATCGCACCAAGAGTGATTTCATCAGCATTGCTTCGCATGAGCTGAGGACGCCCATCACGGTGCTGCGCGGGTACAGCCAGATTTTGACCACCCACCCGGCGATCAAAAGCGATGAATCTGTCCAGCAGATGATGGATGGGATTCTCTCCGGGGCGCAAAGGATGTATGAGATTGTCAACAGCATGATTGACTTGGCCAAGATGGACAGCCGGTTAATGCAGTTGAGCCTGGAGCAGCTGCCGCTGGGCTATATTGTGCGCAGCGAGATGCAGCGGTTTAGCAGCGCAGTAATTGAACGCAAATTGACGGTGACCCTTAACAACCTGAGCGATCTGCCGATTATAGAAGCAGACAATGAATCGCTGCGAAAAGTGTTTACACACTTAATCAGTAATGCCATCAAATATACGCCTGACGGCGGCACAATCACCATCACAGGGAAGGTGCTGGAGCCCGGTGAGTACGGGCTGGAGGAAGGGGTACTGATCAGCGTGGCAGATAACGGGATTGGGATTGACCCCCAGATGCGGGAGCTGATCTTTGCCAGTTTCTTCCAGACAGGCGAAGTATCCTTACATTCAAGCAGTAAGACGAAGTATAAGGGCGGTGGGCCTGGATTGGGTTTGACGATTGCGCGCGGGATCGTCCATGCGCACCACGGGCAAATCTGGGTCGAATCGGGTGGGCACGATGAAGATGTCTGCCCGGGCAGCATCTTCTATGTAGCATTGCCGGTCCATCAACCCAAGGGGCAAAAAGAAGAGGCCTAGATCAACAAGATTGTCCAAACAATTGGGCAATACTCTTGACAGAATTGCCATCTTGCGTAGAATCAACCCGATGCATGTACCGGGACCACTCAACAAAATGAAACCCACCCTGTTGCCAGGGCAACGTTCTGATTTATCCATTCAAGAGAGCCATTATTGGCTCTCTTTTTTTGCCTGTTTACGGAGGGATGCATGATCATTCGCCTGCCTGGACTGATTGATCCGCATGTGCATGTGCGTGAACCCGGTGCCACCCATAAAGAAGACTGGGAGAGCTGCACGGCTGCGGCCCTAGCGGGAGGCTTTACAACCATTCTGGCAATGCCCAATACCCGCCCACCAGTGACCGATGAAGCGAGCCTGCGGCTGGCACTGGACAGCGCCCAGAAGGCCCGCTGTGACTATGCGCAATATCTCGGTGCGGGACCTGACAATGCAGAAGCGGCTGCCCGGCTGGCGCCCGGCGCGGCGGGATTGAAGCTTTATCTGGACCAAACTTATGGGCCCTTGAAACTGGACGACATGACCCTGTGGGCGCCACACTTTCAACACTGGCCAACTGCGGCGCCGATGGCTATCCATGCAGAAGGCCGCACGCTGGCGGCGGCAATTGCTTTTGCAGGTCTATACCAACGTCCCGTCCATCTGTGCCACGTGGCTCACCGTGAAGAAATTTTGCTGATCCGCAAGGCCAAAGCCTGCGGCTGGCCCATCACCTGTGAAGTGACGCCGCACCACCTATTTTTATCAGAGGTTGATCTGGCAGAAATTGGAGGTAGACGCGGCGAGGTGCGCCCGCGGCTGGCTGCACTGGCCGACCAGCAGGCGCTGTGGGACAACCTGGATATTATTGATTGTTTTGCCACCGACCATGCGCCTCACACGCTGGCAGAAAAAGACAGCGATACCCCACCGCCAGGGTTTCCGGGGTTGGAAACAGCCCTGCCGCTGTTGTTAACGGCGGTAAAGGCGGGCAAACTCAGCCTGGATGATATTATCCAGCGCTGCTACACCAACCCCCAACGAATATTTGGGCTGCCGGTACAGGCAGATACCTGGGTTGAGGTGGATTTGGAGGCTGAATGGACCATTCACGCGAGCGAACTGTTCAGCCGCTGCGGGTGGACCCCGTTTGAAGGCCAGCGGGTTTGCGGGCGCGTTCAACGGGTGATGCTGCGCGGTAGACTTGCCTATGAAAATGGCCGGCAGTTACTGCCGCCGGGCGCCGGGCAAAATTTACGCCCAGAGCTATCGTCAATTTGAGATTAATCGAAAAAAGGAGAACAACTGTGGCTACTCATCTTCCCCCACTCAAACGGCATAATCCACATTTGCCGTTTGGTGATCATCAAAATGCGCCGTATTATGGCAGCGATATCATTTCCGTCAAACAGTTTGAACGGCAAGACCTGGAATATGTCTTTGCTGTGGCCCACGAAATGCAGGAAATGGTGATGCGGGTGGGTACATTTGATCTACTGAAAGGCAAGATTTTAGCCAGTTTATTCTATGAGCCCTCCACCCGCACATCGTCTTCGTTCACAGCGGCGATGGAACGGCTGGGGGGGAGTGTTATTCCAATCAACGAGGTGCGGTATTCGTCGGTTTCAAAAGGCGAGTCGCTGCCAGACACAGTGCGCACGCTGGAAGCCTACGCCGATGTGATTGTGCTGCGGCACCCAGAAGTGGGTTCGGCGGCGCTGGCGGCAAAATATGCCCGAAAGCCCGTGATCAATGCCGGCGATGGAATTGGGGAACACCCCACCCAGGCGCTGCTGGATCTGTTTACCATCCAGGCGGAAATGGGAAAAATTGACGGGCTGACGATTACGCTGCTGGGTGATTTGAAGCACGGGCGCACGGTCCATTCGCTGGCGCGGCTGCTTTCGTTGTATGATGTGAAGATCAACTATGTGTCGCCGGAGATTTTGCGGATGCCGGCGGAGATCATGGAAGAGGTTTCGCGGCCTCAGGCAGAGTATCGGGAATTGGACCCGGTACTGGCGAATAGCGACGTCTTATATGTGACCCGAGTGCAGAAGGAGCGATTTGACGACCCGGCGATTTATGAAGCTGTCAAGGGGACGTACACCATCACGCTGGAAACCATGACGCGCGCAAAGGAAGATATGATTGTGATGCACCCCCTGCCGAGGGTGGGTGAAATCAGCGAAGAGGTGGACGACGACTCGCGGGCGGCATACTTCCGGCAGATGGAATACGGTTTGTACACCCGCATGGCACTGCTGGCGATGGTTCTGGGGAAAGCCTGATGCAAACACCAGTGGGTTTCTTCACCAGATTAGATCAACGCGCCCGTGAAACGGGATCGCTGCTGTGCATTGGGCTGGATCCTCATCCCGGCGATTTAGCGACACCCACGGCAGCCGGGGCGCGCGATTTTTGCCTGCGGCTGATTGAAGCCACACAGGAGGTTGCCCTGGCCTACAAACCCAACGCGGCCTTTTTTGAGGCCTTTGGCGCTGAAGGCTGGCAGGCTCTGCAAGACGTGATTGCAACCATCCCGGAGGGCATTCCTGTGATTTTGGATGCCAAACGCGGAGATATTGCCAGCACGGCGGAAGCCTATGCCCGCTCAGCTTTTGAGACGCTGGGCGCCCAGGCCATCACGCTCAACCCCTACCTGGGATATGACTCGATTGAGCCGTTTATCAAGGCGCCGGAGCATGGCGTTTTTCTGTTGTGCAAGACCTC
Source organism: Longilinea sp. (assembly GCA_017996955.1). Lineage (GTDB taxonomy): Bacteria > Chloroflexota > Anaerolineae > Anaerolineales > Anaerolineaceae > JAGOFZ01. Next base: position 8,464 of record JAGOFZ010000018.1, on the reverse strand, counting down.
GAACCAAGGCGCTGGGGACCTGCAGGACCTGCGCCTGATAGGAACGCGGCAGGCACGACATCTGTACGAGCAGGTGGCTGTGCTGGCTCAAAAGTGGAATGACCGTCAGAATGTGGGGGTTGTTGTGGGAGCTACACACCCACAGGCGCTGGCAGATGTTCGTAAACTGGCCCCCGACCTTTGGATTCTGGCGCCAGGCGTAGGCGCCCAGGGCGGCGACCTGCATGCGGCACTGACCGCCGGGCTGCGCGCCGATGGGTTGGGATTGCTGATCCCCGTTTCGCGAGCAATCTCACGAGCGGCAGACCCCAGAGCAGCCGCACAGGCCCTGTTCAAAGATATTCAACAGGCGCGACAAACCCTGAGGCGCGAAGCATTGGGCGAGCAGATTCCGCCAGCGCTGGCGGAGGGGCTGCTCCAGGCGGGATGCGTCAAGTTTGGCAGCTTTACGCTGAAGTCCGGGTTGGTTTCGCCGATTTACATTGACCTGCGGCAGTTGGCATCGCATCCGGCACTGCTGGCCGAAGTCGGCGCAGCCTTCATCCCGCTGCTGGAAAAACTGCACTTTGACCGATTGGCGGCACTGCCCTATGCTGCCATGCCCATCGGTACAGCCATCAGCCTGCAAAGCGGGTGGCCGATGATTTACCCGCGCAAAGAGGCCAAAACCTATGGGACGCGGGCGGAAATTGAGGGTCAATTTGCGCCGGGAGAAACCGCGGTGGTGATTGACGACCTGGCAACGACAGGTGGCAGCAAATTTGAGGCCATTGAGCAATTGACGGGCGCCGGGCTGGTGGTGAAGGATGTGGTGGTGTTGATTGACCGGCAGTCGGGGGCAAGAGAAGCGCTTGAGAAGGAAGGGTATCAGCTCCATGCTGTATTGACGCTGACCGGGCTGCTGGATACCTGGGAGCGCAGCGGGCGCGTCCCGACAGAACAAATTGAGGCAGTACGTCAGTTTTTGAAGGAGAATGGATAGATGGATTTGTATCAACTGGTCAAGCCCCTGATTTACAAATTGCAGCCGGAGCAGGCGCACCATCTGACAATTGCCATGCTGCAAATGGGCGGCGGGATTGCGCCCGGCCGCTGGCTCATCCGCGCGATGTTCCACGCCCCGCAAAACGGGCCGGAGGTGAAGGCCTTTGGGTTAACTTTTCCCAATCCGCTGGGCATGGCTGCCGGGTATGATAAAGATGGGCTGGGCTGGCGCGGGTTGGCAGGGCTGGGGTTCGGACATATTGAGGTCGGGACGGTGACGCCCAAAGCCCAGCCGGGAAACCCCACGCCGCGCTGCTTCCGACTGGTGCCCGATGAAGCGGTGATCAATCGGATGGGATTTCCCAATCGGGGAGCGGATTTTCTGGCCCGGCGGTTGAGGTTCAAGCGACCCAAGGGGTTGATCCTGGGCGTGAATATTGGCAAGAACAAAGTCACGCCACTGGAAGAAGCGGCAAACGACTACGTGATGCTGGTGGAACAATTTGCGACCCTGGCAGATTATCTGGCGGTGAACGTCAGTTCGCCAAATACGCCGGATTTGCGCAAGCTGCAAGCCGGAGATGCCCTGACGCCGCTGCTGAGCGCCATTCAGGCAGCGCGGGAAGCGCAAACAGCCAAACTGGGGCGTAAAACCCCGGTGCTGGTCAAGCTGGCACCCGATCTGAGCGAGACGGAACTGGACGCGGCGCTGGATGCCATCGTCAATACCCGGATGGATGGGGTAATTATCGGTAATACCACCATCAGCCGGCCTACACTGCAATCACCAATGGCAGGTGAAATTGGTGGGTTGAGCGGCAAGCCGCTGAGCGCCATCAATCAAGCGATGGTGGGGCGGGTTGTGAAGCTGCTGGATGGCAAGCTGCCTGTGGTGGCAAGCGGCGGGGTAATGACCCCTGCGGATGCTCAGGCCCGGCTGGATGCCGGAGCAACGCTGGTGCAGCTCTATTCGGGGCTGATTTACTCAGGACCGGCGCTGGTACAACAGATACTCAATGCGGGGCTGAAGAGCAGCCATTAATCGCATAAAAAACAGGCATAAGATGCAGGCAAAATCTCGCCCGGGCAGGTGGCCCGGGCGAGGGGGGAATTACTCAAAGTCGGATCTGTCTTGTGAATTGGGTGGGGCAGTGGTTTGCTGCTTGAGGTATTCGGTCAAAGCTTCAATACTGCCGAAACCCATCACCTGCCGGGTCAGTGGATCTTCCAGAGAGGCGCGCCAGACCTGACAACTGGCCTCGGTACTGGACCAAATGCGGAGCATAAAGGAGTAGTAGGCTGGTGATTTCACAAGCATCCCCTTGACCGGATGGGTTAGTGGTAACTAGCGCAGCACGAGCGGGAGATAGATGCCGGTGAGGCTGAACAATGATTCGTAGGCACCAATGTCGCAGTGCATGCCCTGAGGGCGTGCGCGTTCCAATTGATCTTCGGTGATAAGCTCATCATCAGAGTTGACGCATCCGGAGGGATTGCCCCGGTCAATGAGCGGGCTGGATTCCAGGATGGGGTAGTATGAAGTGTAGTTGGGGGTGGCATTATCAACACGGTCGCCCAGCAAGGGGTCAACGGGCGAAAAGCGGTTGCCGAAATGATCGCCAGTTTGCGCCGTAATGGTGCAGGTTTTGTTGCCAATCAGATTGTAGCCATCTGACTCAAATGAGCCATCACAGTCGGGATCGCCGTAAGCGGGCGGAGCAACCAGCGAGCGATCGCTGTTTTCTGCCACAAGGCTGTTGCGCAGCACAACTGAATACTGGCTGGCGCTTGCAATGCCGCCACCATCACCGCTGCCATCGCCTACACCGGTAATGCTCCAGTCGGCGGTGTTCTGGGTTATGGTCACATTGGATAAGTCACCGCGGGTGTCGGCACCGAAATAGAGGCCGCCGCCGTGGTTTTCAGCGGCATTGGCGCCCACGGTGACATTGATCAGATAGGCCTGAGGATAGGTGCCCTGGGTGCTGATTAACAGGCCACCGCCGTTACTGGTGGCGTGGTTAGCGATCAGGCTGGTGTTGGTCAGGTAAATATCTGTATCTGTGGCGAAAAGACCGCCGCCGTTTTGGGCATCATTTTCAGCGATGTGGCTTCCGGAGATGGAATGAGAGGCGCCGTACCCCCCGGCAACCACATACACGCCGCCCCCGCTGCCGGTGGCGGTGTTCGTGCTGATTTTGGATTCGTAGATCAAAGACTGAGAGCCGCCCGCCAGATAAATGCCGCCGCCGTTGACGGCATTATTCCCTGTGATGAAGGCGTCAAAAATCACGGTTGGAGAGTTGCTATAAATACCACCGCCATCGCCGCCGGTGCCAGCATCGTTGTTGGTAATCCAGGAGTGGTCAATATAGAGGTACCCGCTGGAAGAGCCGGACCAAATTGCGCCGCCATCTTCACCAGTATCGGGCTGGTTATCTTCCAGCGAGCAATCGTAGAGCCAGAGCTGTCCGTTGCTCTCGATGCCGCCAGAGTAGTTTATTTTGACCGTATCCAGGGTGAGCTTTACGCCGGTATTGACTACAAAGAGACGAAAGACTGAGCCATTGGAAATCGTGATAAAAGTATCAAAGGGATTGTAAATGTACAACTCCTCAGTGATTTCGAAGACGCGGTCTTCAAGCTGATAGGCCACATGAGAGAGGCGAATGGTATCGGCGCCCGGGCAGGCATTGGCCTCTTGAATGGCGGCAGGCAAACTGCAGTTGCCGCCGCTGTCGGCACAGACGCAGTTGCCGGGATTGGCATCATTGGTATCATTTTGGGTATCTACTACAAACGTTTCTGCAGCGCGGACCGGCTGGGTGGGCACAGCCAGGGCTGTAAGCGCGAGCGATAAGACAAGGACAAAGATTAAAGGTTTGATTTTCATGGTTCTTCTCCTGAATAAAATACAAGGAATAGCAAGACGCTGATTACAGGATACCCATTGACCGTCAACAAATCGTCAAAAATTCAGCATCAGGTATAATTATTCAAGGTTCCCACACTGTGAAACTTACGGTTCAGCTTTTCGGGGTATTGGAAGTCAAACTGGATGGTCAGCCTGTTACAGGGCTGCGGACTGACAAAGTTCGAGCACTGCTGACCTACCTGTTAATTGAGCGCGCCCATCCCCACCCCCGCGAGGTGCTGGCAGAACTGCTGTGGCCGGATCAAGCACCGGAGGCAGCGCTGCACAACCTGCGGCAGGCGCTTTCCACCCTGCGGAAGGCCCTGGGCGGGGATGGCACCGGTGAACTGGGAACGCCTTTCTTATTATTTCAGGAGGATATGGTTGCCTGGAACCCGGCGGCAGAGACCTGGGTAGATGTGCTGGCTTTTACAGAGGCGTGCGCGGCGGCGCAGCAGTTTCACAAGCGAAATGCTGGTCTGGCGGGTCTCAATTTGCGCCGGCTGCGCCGGGCCTTAAGTTATTACCGCGGGCCATTCCTGGCGCATTTTTCACTGGGAGACAGCTCTGGTTTTGAGGAATGGGCCATGCTGACGCGCGAGGCGCTCAACCGGCAGGCCGTGGAAGCAATGGATGCACTGGTGGAATATCATGAACGCCGGGGGGAATATTCACAGGCGCGGGAGATGGCTACCCGACTGCTTGAACTGGCACCCTGGGATGAGACCGCCCACGGTGAGGTGATGCGGCTGCTGGCACTCGAAGGACAATGGAGCGCGGCACAGGCGCAGTATGCAGCCTGCCGGCGATATTTGAAAAACGAGCTGGGACTGGAACCGTCGGCGGAAACCCAGGCATTGTTTGAGAGAATCCGGCAGGGGGCAGGGCAGAACAGGCCGCCGGAACCACGCTACCCCACTGGTCAGCACAACCTGCCGGGAGGATTGACGCCGTTTACCGGGCGACAAAATGAACTGGATGAACTGGCCGACCTGCTGGCAAAGCCGGACTGCCGCCTGATCACGCTGTTGGGACCGGGTGGGATTGGGAAAACCCGGCTGGCGCTGGAGGCAGCCCGCGAACAGGCGGGGTTGCATACCCGGGGTGTATTCTTCATTCCGCTCAGCGGGGTCAGCCACTGCGAACAGATTCCGGCAGCAATTGCTGAGGGGTTGGGGCTGCCCGGCTCTGAGCGTGAAGATCCCCACACGCGGTTAATCCAGGCCTTGAGCGGGCAAACTATTTTGCTGACGCTGGATAACCTGGAGCATCTGACCGACGGGATTGACTGCCTGAGTGCACTACTGGCAGCCGCGCCCGGCGTGAAAATTCTGGCAACTTCCAGAACACGCTTGAATTTACAGGAAGAATGGGTCTATCGGGTGGATGGATTGGCGTACCCGGATGGGACACCCCGGCAGCCCCTTGAAGATTACAGTGCAATCCAGTTGTTTATGCAGACCCTGGAGCGCACCCAGCAGCGTGCGGCGCTGACCCCGGTAGACTTCGAGGCGTTAATTGAAATTTGCCAGCTGGTTGAAGGGTCGCCGCTGAGTCTGGAACTGGCGGCCTCGGCCCATCGGGCACGCGGACTGGGGGAGATTGCGGCAGAGCTCCGGCAAAATATTGATGTGCTGGCGACGAGCCTGGTGAATGTGCCGGCACGGCACCGCAGCCTGCGGGCTACGTTGAACTATTCCTGGATGCTGCTGGACCCGGAAGAACAAATCGGGCTGGCCCGGTTGAGCGTGTTTCGCGGCGGGTTTGAAACAGAAGCCGGGCAGGCTGTGGCGGAGATCTTGCCGGATGTTTTAGCCCGGCTGCACGATCACCTGCTGCTGCGGCGGGATGAACGCGGGCGCTGGGGGCTGCACGAATCGGTGCGGCAATATGCGGCTGAAAAGCGCGGGATGGATGAACAAAGCGACCGGGAAGTTTGCAATCGTCACAGTCGGTTTTTTGCGGAATATGTCCACCAAAGGACGGGGCAGCTTGAGACTCTGGATCAGGGCGAGGCCTTGAATGCCATTGCGGCCAACCACGAAAATATTGTGGCGGGATGGGAAAACGCGATTGCAAACCGGCAATTAGCCCGGCTTGACCAATATCTGCGGGGGCTTTACCTGTTCTATGACTTTCGCAGCCGGTATCATGATGGAGCGGCCTTATTGGGGCGCGCACTGAAGCAGTTGGCAGGCGAACCCCAGGCGGCACCGCTGTACGGACGGATGCTGGCGCGATTGGGAATTATGCAGTCCCGGCTTTCACAAAATGACGAGGCGCTCGTCACCCTGACAGATGCCCTGCATCAACTGGCCGACACAGACCAACCCGATGAACAGGCTATCTGTATGGTTTGGCTGGCGAACCTGATTCGCAAACGAAAGTCACAGGCAGAAGCCGGTGAACTGGCCCGGCAAGCGCTGGAAATATCACGAAAAATTGACTATCAACCGGGGATTGCCCGAGCGCTGTACATGCTGGGTGTAAGTCAGAATGCACAGGGAGACTGGCAGTCGGCCGCAGAGTTGTTTGGAGCGAGTGTGCAAATTGCCCGGCAGCTGCAAAACCCGCGCCTGCTGATGCCGCCGCTCAACATGCTGGCGGATACAGCCTGTTCAAAGGGAGATTTTGAGCGGGCAGCGCAGCTCTATACAGAATGCCACGAGATCGCCCGGCGGCTGGGGGATCAATATAATCTGGCCATGCAGTATAACAATCTGGGCACGGTGCATCACTACCGGGGGGATTATGCCGCGGCGATTAAGTTATATGAAGAAAGCCTGGCGATCTGTACAAAAATTGGCGACCGGGATGGGCAGGCCATTGCACTCAGTAATCTGGGCGAGGCGGCGGCGGCCAGTGGAAATGTTCCACAGGCTGAGGCATTTTATCAGCAGGGATTGGTGCTTGCCCGCCAGACGCAGGATGCCTGGAGCATTACCACCTGCCTGATTAACCTGGGACAAGCCCAAACGCAATTGGGGCAGATGCGGTCTGCCCGCGGGCTGCTGATGGATGGGCTGCGCTATGCCCAGACCAGCCAACTGGCGGTGAAGGTTTTACACGCGGCGCTGGCGCTGGCGCAATGGCTGGAGAAAAACGGACAGGCCAGCAAAGCCGCTGAACTGGCGAAGGCGGTAAGGCATCATCCGGGCTGTGAGGACGATCAGAGCCGGGCGGCAAACGAGATTTTGGCGCGCTGTGCGCCACCCGAAGCCAGCACGGCAAAAGATTTGGAAGAACTGGTTCAGCAAATCTTGACAGGAGATTACCTGGCGGGCTAACTGCAAGGCACTTAAAACAAACGCCCCTGACCATCAAGGCCAGGGGCATCGTTAGCTTGGAGGGGTTATTTCTTCTTCAGCACGGGCAGGCCATTGGCGGTTTCAGTAACCACATAGCCAGCGGGAACGGCATCCAGCGCGCCGGCTTTCTGCTCTTTGGAGAAGAAATACAGAACTGCTTTCTTCCCGGTTGAGGTGACGCGTTCTTTGCTGTGCAGAATATAGCTAACGCCCTTTGCGTTTTTATAGGTATAGGCCATAGAATCCTCCTTTGTATGGGGCAGGTCAGCGCCTGACCTGCTGATTTCATTATACACAATAAGTTGCTGATGCATAGGGTTAAAATTAAATGGGCAAGACCGAAACGAAGCCCTGCAAACACCAAAATACGCGGTAAAATCAACGCCGGTATTTAATTCTGAGATGCGCAGCAAGGAGCCGTATGACCAACCCGGATTTTCAGGTTCGCCAAGCGCTGCTTGAGGATATTGCCGCCCTGGCGGAGTATCGCTTGCAGATGTTGATCAATATGGGGCGGGGCACGCCAGAGGAAATTGAGGTGCTGCGGCAGCCGACAGAGGCCTATCTGGCGGAAACAATGCCCACTGGTGAGTTTTTGGGTTGGTTGGCTGAAGCTGATGGGCAGGTGGTTGGGATTGCCGGGGTGATTGTGCGCCGCAAGCCGCCGGCGCTGAAAAATCCGAAGGGGTTGGAAGGCTACATTTTAAGCGTCTTCACCCACCCCGATTGGCGGCGCAGGGGCGTGGCCACGGCGTTGATGCAGGCTATTCTGGATTACCTGCGCGCAAAGGGGATTCGGCGGGCCTGTCTGCACGCGAGCGATGCGGGGCGCCCGGTGTATGAGAAGCTGGGCTTTGAGGCGGTGACCCGCGAGATGCGGTTGGATTTATGAATTGAGACGGGTTACCGGGGCTGGGGGCAACCCAGACGGTGTTGTTTTGGGCTGCCGAAGTTAAGCCGGTTTGGGCGGGTCCACATTCACGTCGCCGCTGGTTTTGAATTTGAGCCAGACAGGGATGATGGACAGCAAGGAGATGCCAGCCGTTAGCAAGAAGGGGAACTGCGGGCTGACGTGTTCCCAGAGGTAGCCGCCGATCATGGGGGCAGGCAGGGAGACCAGGCCCAGGCTGGTGCTGAAGAGGCCAAAAGCCACGCCGCGCAGCCGCTGGGGAACGGCCTTGCTGAGCAGGGATTGATACGCGGGGGCGCCCAGGCCGCTGCCGATGCCGGCAATGGTCCAGCCGATGGCATAGACCCA
>JAGOFZ010000207.1 GCA_017996955.1 Longilinea sp. | reverse complement strand
AGGCATCCTACCATTTTGATCCCTGTTCACTGGCCCAAGGTTAGATGATGGAACCTATCTTGACCCGCTGCGGCTATCGCTGTGATTTATGCCTGGCCTACCGCCCAAATATTGATACCAACCCGGAAAACCGGCAAAAGCTGAGTGATGGGTGGTTTGCCTATTTTGGCTTTCGCATCCCGCCAGAGGAGATTTATTGCGACGGGTGTATGACCCCGGAGCCGCAAAAGTTGATTGATACGGCCTGCCCGGTGAGGCCCTGTGTGGTTGCAAGAGGGCTGGCGCACTGCGCCGAATGCGAGGTGATTCAGTGTGAGAAACTGGCAGAGCGGCTGGTCACGCGGGAAGCGGTGGAACAGCGGATTGGCCGGACCGCGCCGGAAGCCGATTATCAGGATTTCATTCGCCCATACGAAAACAAACCCAGGCTGGATGCGCTGCGCGCCAGCCGGTCAAAGGAGAACAAGGCATGATTACCTGTCCATGGTGCGGCACGAGCTATGTAGCATTTCAATCCAACTGCAAGAATTGCGGGGGACCGCTGCTGCCGCCAACACCGGTAGAAAGTCAGGTTGAAGCTGAGCTGCCAGCTCCCCCACCACCCCCGCGCGCCATTTCAACGGCCTATACCTGGAAGTTGATGTCAACGGATGCCGGGTCAATTGGCGGATTTGTGGTGATGATGGTGGGGTTCATTTTCGGAATCGTTGGTGTGGGCCTGACGGCGGGGATCATCACTGCGTTCGTGGGCATCCCCTTTGCAGTGCTGGGGCTGGCGATGTTGGTGGGCGGCGCAGGCATGGTGTATTGGCGATACCAGGAGAAGCACAAAATTGTGGCTGTGCTGCAGACAGGGCAAACCGCACGCGGGCAGATTATTGCCGTGGACGAAAACATGGCGGTTTCAATCAATAACCGGCATCCCTGGAATATCCGGTACGGGTTCATTTATAATGGGCAGAACTGGGAAGGCAGCACCACAACGCTGAATACGCCTGGGCCAAATTTACAGCCGGGACAAGCGACCTGGGTCCTTTATATGCCAGAGTCGCCAGAGCTAAATGCCATTTTTCCGCATCCATAGGCTGCCCGGCGCGATTTTCTTAAGGGACGATCTAGCACCCCAAACCAGGAGCATCCCTGTTTGCGGATGTTTTTAAGACGCGAGAAGCGCTAGTTTCACAGCATTTTCACAGCAAACTGGCTTATATTGTGATATACCTATATCAGACGATCTGCCCAGGTGAAAAGATGCCAACGGTATTAATTGTGGATGATGACCAGAAACTATTGAAAATGCTGCAGCGCACGCTGACTTACGAAAACTTGAATGCGCTGACGGCAGCCAATGGCGTAGAAGCACTGCAGGTGGTCAACGCTCAGCAGCCTGATTTATTGATTGTGGATTGGATGATGCCACAAATGGACGGACTGACACTGATTCAACGGCTGCGCGATGGGGGTAACGATGTGCCCATTCTGATGCTGACCGCGCGCGATGCAATTGAAAATCGGGTGGACGGCCTGGAAAGCGGCGCAGATGATTACCTGATCAAGCCTTTTGCCCCGGCAGAACTGGTGGCGCGGGTTCATGCGCTGCTACGGCGAATTGAGCCCAAGGTGGATACCCGGCCCGCCACCTATGCTGATATACGCCTGGACCCGATTACGCATCAGGCCTGGCGCGGTGAGCGCGCCCTGACCCTGACCCTGACCGAATTTAACCTGCTGCAATTGCTGCTGCGGCATCCCCGGCAGGTGCTTGAGCGCGGTCAGATTTTGACTGAGGTTTGGGGGTATGATTTTGGCGGCGACAGCAATGTGTTGGAAATTTACGTCAGCTACCTGCGCAAGAAGCTGGAAGAGCAGGGCGAATCCCGGCTCATTCACACCGTGCGCGGGGTGGGTTATGTGCTGCGCGAGGATTGATGTCCATCCGATTACGCTTTACCCTGCTCTATAATGCCATTCTGGCGGTGACACTGGCGGTCTTTGGGATCTCACTGTATTCCATTCAGGCGCGCACCACCATGGACAGCCTGAAGCGCGACCTGGCTCACAGCAGTGAAGCACTGGGCGGTCCACTGGTGCGGGTGACAATCTCATTTCCGATTATGGATCAGATGCAGTATCACGATTCGCCCATGCCGTTTGAGAACTTCTCAGACGAGCCAGCTTTCAAAAAGCTGCCAGAGCGGGAGATTGTCCGAGTGCTGGATGCCGATGGATACCTGGTTGCCAGTCCATTTGGGGCGGCTGAAGACGCCCTGCCGTTGAGCCCTGAGGGCCTGGCAGCCCTGACCAAGGGCCAGGAGTGGTGGGAGATTGCCACCGTTAACGAGCGGTTGTTGATTTACAACCAGCCGATCATGGCCGGGGAGCATTTACAATTCATTTTGCAAATTGCACGCCCGCTGACAGAGCGAGACCGGACACTGAAAGCACTGGGCAGTACGCTGATTTTTGCCAGTTTGGTGACGCTGGCTGCGGCTTTTGGGATCGGATGGTTGCTGTCGGGAATCACATTGCGGCCTATTCACCGCATTACTCAGACGGCGATGGAGATTGGGCTGGCGCGCGATTTTAAGCAGCGGGTCAATTATGCCGGACCGCAGGATGAGGTGGGGCAGTTAGCCACTACCTTTAATGGCATGCTGGCTCGCCTGGATGAAGCCTACCAACGCGTGGCGCACTCACTGGAAATGCAGCGCAATTTTGTGGCGGATGTGTCGCATGAATTACGCACCCCGCTGACCACGCTGCGGGGCAACCTGGGACTGCTGCGGCGCACGCCGCCCATTCCGGCAGAAGAGCAGGTCGACATTCTGACTGATATGGTTGACGAAAGCGACCGGATGATCCGTCTGGTGAACGATCTGCTGGTGCTGGCGCGCGCCGATGCCGGGCGGAACCTGACCCATGAGCCGCTGAACCTGACACCGATACTGGAAGAAGTTGGTCGGCAGGCCCGGCAGCTTGACTCCATGCGTACGATTACGCTGGATATGCCGCCAGAGGTGGAAATCCTGGGAGACCGCGACGCATTCAAGCAGGTGGTCTTGATCCTGGTAGATAATGCGCTCAAACATTCACAGGGGGCGGTGGAGATTACGGCGCGGCAGCAGGATCGGCAGGTGATGGTACAGGTGCAAGATCACGGCGAGGGGATGACGCCAGAGAAACTGGCGCATGTGTTTGACCGGTTCTACCGCGGCGAGGGTGCCACAACACCGGGCTTTGGGCTGGGGCTGTCCATTGCAAAATCGCTGGTGGAGGGTATGGGGGGAACCATTGGTATTGAAAGTGAGGTTGGAAAGGGCAGCCTGGTGCAGTTGCGTTTTCCACCTGCAGAATGATCAGCATTTCAGAGTACAATAAGGGG
>JAGOFZ010000206.1 GCA_017996955.1 Longilinea sp. | reverse complement strand
GCCTGACAGCGCAATATGCCGACCTTTGGAACTTCTGCTATATGACGATCCCGCGCTCAATTCAAAAGGAACATAAAATGCTTCTGAGCGCCTGCCATGCGGTCGGGCGTGACCCCGCCACTCTGCCGGCAACGTACACCATCAGCCTTGCCTACCCAGATTTGCTCGCATGGAAATCTGATAAAAAGCGCGGCTACCTCACCGGCTCCATTGAGGAAATTGCTGCCGTGCTGAAAGAATATGAAGCCCTGGGCGCCGCCCACTTGATGTTCCACATCAACCCTTCAACGCCCCAGGCCTACGAGCGTCTGGCAAAATCAGTAGAATTGTACCGCGCCCAATTTTCACATTGATTGTACGCGGTTATGCTGTCAGCCCACCAGCTTATCGCATGGCTTTAATGGCGTTTATCAACCCATTGGTGGATGAATCGTGGCTGTTCACCTGCTCTGCTCCAGTCAGTTCCGGCAGAATCTTCTTGGCAAGTTGCTTGCCCAATTCCACGCCCATCTGATCGTAGGGATTGATATTCCAGATCACACCCTGGGTGAAGATCTTATGCTCGTACAGCGCGATCAACATGCCCAGCACTTCCGGCGTCAATTGCGGATACAGCAGCGAATTGGTTGGGCGGTTGCCCTCAAAGGTTTTAGCTGCCACCAGCAGTTCCAACTGCTCTCCTGCAGCGCCTCCAGCGCTCAGTTCTTTTCGTACCTCGTCCGGCGTCTTGCCGCGCATCAAGGCTTCGGTTTGCGCCAGGAAATTGGACAGTAAAATGGGGTGATGCTCGCCCAGCGGATTCTGGCTCTGCGCCGCCGCCAGAAAATCACAGGGGATTAACTGCGTGCCCTGGTGAATGAGCTGATAAAACGCATGCTGCCCATTGGTACCCGGCTGCCCCCAGATGATCGGCCCGGTGGCGTAGTTAACCACCGCACCTTGCCGGTCCACCGATTTGCCGTTGCTTTCCATGTCGCCCTGCTGGAAGTAAGCCGGAAAATAAACCAGATATTGATCATAGGGCAGGATGGCATGTGAGTGCGCGTTGAAAAAATTGTTATACCACACGCCCAGCAGTGCCATAATCACCGGCACATTTGACTCAAAAGGTGTCGTCCGAAAATGCACATCCACCTTGTGCGCACCGCTCAAGAGTTCCTCAAACCGGTCCATGCCCAGATACAGCGCAATGGATAACCCGATCGCCGACCACAGCGAATACCGGCCCCCCACCCAATCCCAGAATTCAAACATATTGTCCACATCAATCCCAAACTGCTTCACCGCCGCCGAATTGGTAGACATCGCCGCAAAGTGCTTGGCAATAGCTGCCTCATCTTTAGCGGCATTCAAAAACCACTGCCGTGCCGAATGCGCATTCGCCATGGTCTCCTGCGTGGTAAAAGTTTTGGATGCCACCAGAAACAGCGTGGTTTCCGGACTGACCTGTTTCAGTGTCTCAACTAAGTCGGTACTGTCCACGTTGGATACAAAATGCACCCGCAGGTCCGCCCGCGCATAGGGCTTGAGCGCTTCACAGACCATTTTCGGCCCCAGGTCTGACCCCCCAATCCCAATATTGACGATATCGGTGATCGCCTTGCCCGTGTATCCCCGCCATTCTCCTGATCGCACCACCTCACTGAACCGCCGCATCTTGCCCAGCACACGATTGACTTCCGGCATCACATCCTGCCCATCCACCATAATTGGGCGGTTGGATCGGTTCCGCAGCGCCACATGCAGCACGGCGCGATTCTCGGTGGTATTGATCTTCTGTCCGGTGAACATAGCCTCAATCCACTGCTCCAGGTCTGCCTGATGCGCCAGCTCAATCAGCAGCGTCAGCGTCTTTTCCGTAATCCGATTTTTAGAGAAGTCAAACAGAATCTCCCCCACCCGCCGTGAAAATCGTTCAAACCGCTGCGGGTCTTCTGCAAACCAGTCTCGCATCTGCATCTCGCCGATGATGCGCTGATGGTCTTTGAGCGCGCGCCAGGCTGGTGATTCAATCAATTGGGTAATCATAATCTGCTCCTTACGATGAAATGATGGCATGAATGTATCTTGCGGTGGCCTTACCCCGTAGGCGATGGCCCGTCGAACCAGTCAGAGAGCCGGTTGCGGGCGTAGGGCGGCTGGTCCACATAATGCGAAACATCATTGAACAGCATCAGCCGTGCCCGTACCGGGTCTTTGAAATCCAGGATATTCAGGCAGGCCGGGGATTGATCCAGCCGGTCGCGGTATCCCCGCGCGTCAAACCCCAACAGGCTGCTCAAAATTAAGCGAATGGTGGCCTTATGTGAAACCACCGCCACAGCTTGCCCTGCGTGTTTGAGCACAATTTCTCGAATCACCGGCAGTGCCCGTGCCATCACCATCACCCCCGATTCGCCCCCCTCTGGCGCAAATGTAAAGGGATCTTCCTGCCATGCGGCATATTCTTCGGGATACTGCTCTTCAACGTCCGCCCGGCTCATGGTCTCCCAGTGACCGTGATGGATCTCCCGCAGCCCCTCGCGTTGTTCAGGAATCAAGTGGCAGGGCTGGGCGATTATGGCCGCTGTTTCAACTGTCCGGCGCATGGGGCTGCAGTAAAATGCCACAATCGGATCATCTGCCAGTCGTTTTGACAGGCAGGCGGCCTGCCAGCGTCCCTCGTCAGAAAGGTCAACTTCGGTCCCCCCGGAAAATCGGTCTTCAGCGCTCAACCGTGTGGCGCCGTGCCGGATTAAATAAAGCCGGGTTGTGCTCATGGCGTCTTACCTTTCAGGCGGCTTCGCTGCTGGATTTCAGCGCCGCGTCCACAATCGATTGCGCCTCGGTCTGAATCTGCCCTAGATGTTCCAGGCTGATAAAACTCTCGGCATAAATTTTATACACGTTTTCTGTGCCCGAAGGCCGGGCTGCAAACCAGCCGTTTTCAGTCACCACTTTCAGCCCGCCAATGGCTGCCTGATTGTAAGGCGCCTGTGTCAGTTTGGTGGTGATCTTCTCACCTGCCAGCTTGCTGGCCGCAACCTTCTCCGGTGAGAGATTGCCCAGCACCGCCTTCCCCTCCGGGCTGATTGGTGCATCCCGTCGGGCATAGTAAGCCTTCCCAAACTGCTGCTCCAGCGCCTGATAATGCTCGCCCGGGTCCCGCCCGCTGACCGCCAGAATCTCCGCCGCCAGCAGATCCAGAATAAACCCATCCTTGTCGGTTGTCCAGACCATGCCGTCCAGCCGCAGGAAGGCCGCCCCCGCGCTTTCTTCCCCCCCAAAACCAAACGACCCATCCAGCAGCCCGTCCACAAACCACTTGAAGCCTACCGGTACCTCGCAGAGTTTGCGCCCCAGGTGCGCAGCCACCCGGTCAATCATCGAACTGGAAACCAGCGTCTTGCCGATAG
>JAGOFZ010000205.1 GCA_017996955.1 Longilinea sp. | reverse complement strand
TGGATCTGATGATGCCAGAAGTGGATGGATTTGGTGTGTTGCAAGCGCTGGAAGCCGATCCGGATACCGCTGAGATTCCGGTGATTGTTGTGACTGCAAAGGAGTTGACCCCTGCCGAGAAGGCGCGCCTCAAAGGACATATCCAAAGCTTAATGCAAAAGGGGGATTTTATGAGTGATGACCTGCAAGATGAGGTCAGGGCACTGCTTGGGTAAGTCAAGCTAAATTGCCATGAACAGCAAACAGCGCAAAACAGGAATATCTGCCGCACTTGCTTCGGCTCTATTTCTGGGCGCGGTGCCAATCTTTGGCAAGCAGGCGATTCTATTTGGTTTTGCACCTCTGGCTGTTGTGGCATTGAGGACATCTATTGCGGCGGCGCTGCTGACAATCTTGATGTTGATATTTCGGCGGCAGTTCTTTTATATCTTCCCGGTGGGGTTGATTGGCTGCACAGTGGCAGGAGTGGTCAACGGTCTGGGGTCCATTCTATATTACACCTCGCTGCAAACCCTGGATGCGGGCGTGGGCCAACTGCTTTACGCGTTTTATCCCATTTTTGTGGCGTTCTGGTTGATGGTAGATCGGCAGCCGATCAGTCGATTGACTATTTTCCGAATGGTGCTCTCTGTGCCTGGAATCTACCTGCTGATTCGAGCCGGGCGCGATGGTGTAAATCTGCTGGGGGCCGGGATGATGCTGGGATCAGCCATCCTTTATGCGCTGCACCTGATCATCAATCAACGTGTGTTGTATGAAGTACCAGCTCCAACAGTGACGCTTTATACGCTCTACGCGATGGCGGCAACAGTTGTGATTGCCTATCTGATATTTAACCGAACACTGCCGCCCCCCTCTACACCCTGGTGGCCGATTGTGGGCATGGGGGTGTTAACGTTTGCAGCTCGCCTGACATTGTTTACGGGGGTTAAGCACGTTGGCGGACTGCAAACAGCCATGCTGGGCTTTTTAGAGCTGATGATTACCGTGAGCCTTGCTCACGTTTGGCTACACGAAACCCTGACGCCCAGTCAATGGATTGGGACAGGGCTGCTGGCTGCCAGTCTAATTCTGGTTGGGTTTGATAAGTTCACGCCCGAAAAACGACGCACAACCGGGCTGTTGGCCTGGCTCAATCCGCCGGGGATTCCGACATTCAAGCTGCCCTGGCAATAGTACGGAGCGGTTGGCGTTTGGGTTATTAGTAAACAGGCACTTCAAACCGAAAGTTTTTAAGCTGTTCTTTGGCGGCTGTGTAGCCAACTTCAATGATTTGCAGATATTGATCAAATTCGAGCAGGCCAAATTTTTCAACCGGGACGCGGATGATCAGGTCGGCGCAATGCCCTGTTTCGTTTAAACGATAACGGTTGTTGCTATATACAATCCCATCTACAATGTTGAGAAGGTTGGGAGATTTTATCTTGCCGCCAAATGGGTTTAATTTTGAGAATAAAGCCTGCCAACCCGAAAGGCTGGGGCCGAAGTTGTATTGTCCTTTAACGGGGCTGCTGGTCAGCAAATCAATACCAATCACCGTTCCAGTAGGGCAAAATTCACGCATACGATCTACCGGCATGTTATTGGCCGCACCGCCATCGATTAATACACAACCGTTTTGATCCAGGATGGGGGCAAAAACACCCGGAAATGCCATACTGGAGCGCATTGCGCGCCAGATTGGGCCGCGGGTATGCGATTGTTCTTCACCGCGGGTCAGATTGGCAGAGACACAAAAATATGGGCGCCAGGCGTCTTCGATCATGGCTTCGCCACACAAAGATTGCAGCAAGGTGGTGATGCGACGGGTGGCAGTTATTGAAGTGTATGGGAAGGTGTAATCGAGCAGCTTTTTGGGATCGGAGAATTTCTCTGCCAGTTGGCGCAATACTTCTGGAGACCAATCCAGGGCGTAGCCGCCAGCTATGATGGCGCCCATGCTGGCTCCACCCACCCAGTCCACTTCAATATCCGCTTCAGTCAGGGCCTGAAGGACGCCAATGTGAGCCCAGCCACGCGCACCGCCACCGCTCAATGTAAGCGCAATGGGGTTCCCACTCATCCGGCGGCATAAACGGCGAAGGTCGGCAGGGTTGCCGTAGCGGACATGATGATGGTCTCGAACCGGCAGGTCTCCCAGGCGGCGCTTTTCCAGCCAACTGGTTGTGCCAGAAGGCACCTTGCAATCCGGGCGATGCATCAATACCAACTCTACTCGAGCCCGGGTGCGGGCTGACGGCAAGGCCATTTCCACGGTTGTGATCTCGGACCCAGCATTATCTTCGGCTACCAACAAGATCAGGTCAGCATCTTCAACACAGCGCTGCGCCCAGGGGATCAGTCGGCTGTCTGCATCTAAAGCAGGTCCCACATCATAAAGAGCATACTGGTGGCGCCGTTCACGCTCATCCAGCCAGGTATCCAACAACAGGCTGGTCGGGTGATCCAACGGGGTCTGAGAAGCCCCGGGTTTGCCATAAAGCGAATCGAAGCGCCCGGAATCTAAATAAAGCGTTGGCCCCAGCATGCTCATTGTCTCAGCGAGCTGGCTGGCGAATGTGCGGCCCAACCCATCGGGCTGAAGCGTTACCACAGCAATAACCTGGGCGCTGACTGGAGCCGCCACAGTTTTTGAGACCCTGAGCTCCCGCTGAATAATCCGGCGCGATAATTTGAGCAAGACCTGAGAAAACTGGCAAAGCAGGTCCTCAAAAACCTGGCGACTGATTACGATAATGTCGGTCAAGCGAGTAGCGTAGATTGTGGCGCTTCGGCGGCTTTCAGGGGAGCCCTTTTCGGTGAGTAGGGCGAACTCGCCGACTGCCTCTCCCGCCCCTACTTCGCCCAGGTCACGCATTTGGCCTTGATCTTCAGAAGCAAATCGCAAGCGTCCCTGGACAATGATGTACATTTCATTTCCGGGTTCACCCTGGCGGCACAGCACTTGTCCGCTGTCCAGGCGGCGCCATTCCAGATGTGATAGCAGCTCCGGCATGGCAGTTTCGTCAAGCGGGCCGAATACACGGGTCAAGGCAAGCTGCGCCTGAACCTGCCGAACACGTGGCAGCAGGGCGCAAGCCAATTCATTAACCATATCAGGGTGAATGGCACCCAGTTTATCAAAAGCCTGTCGAGATAAGCTCAAAAGAAGCGCATCTTCTTCAGCTATGACAGTAAATTCGTGCGGTTGACCGGTAAGCAAAGACATCTCTCCGGTGCAATCGCCCGGGTTGAGCACACCCATGGGCACATCTGGGCTGTCGGACTGAGGCAGGTAAATTCTCAAACGGCCAGATTTGATGACAAAAAGCGAATCGCCTGGATCGGCCTGCCGAAACAGTGTCTGACCTACGAGCAGTGGATGCTCCTGCATTTCGCTTGCTATGGCTGTGGCGGCTAAAGGATCAAGCTG
>JAGOFZ010000204.1 GCA_017996955.1 Longilinea sp. | reverse complement strand
CCCAAAATGGCTTATCGGGTTCGCCGTGAGCGCGGACAAGGAGTCAGGACTCTGGTTGAGGCGTTGCTCCCGGCAATGGATGCGGTGATTACCGGGACGCCAGAAAAGCAAAAAGAACGATTTGATCGTTTTGTTGAGTTTTTTGAGGCCATTTTGGCCTATCACAAATCATACGGCGGATTCTAAGTCATTCAACAAGGAGGAACCGATGGAACTTTCACGTATTAAATTAGTTGGGCGGGTTTTTATCCGCTTTAATATCAAGGCTGAAACCGGACTGCACATTGGCGGATCTGACACTGGTATTGAAATTGGCGGGGTTGATAAAACCGTCATTCGCGATCGCCTGACCAATCGGCCTTACATTCCAGGATCGTCGCTGCGCGGCAAGATGCGCAGCCTGTTGGAGAAATATCGCGGCCTGGAGCAAAACCAACCGATTGGGCAGGGACGCATCCACTCCTGCGGAGCCAATGCTCGCGGCCCAGAATTGATTGCCAAGGCACGGGAAGATTTTCTCCAGTGTGATGTCTGCCAGGTGTTTGGTGTGCCAGGTGAGCGGGATTTTGCAACACCCACACGGCTGGTTGTTCGCGATGTACAAATGACAGATGACAGCGCCCAAAAACTCGAAAACGAGGCACACACCGATCTACCTTATACTGAAGTCAAAACCGAGGTCTCGATTGACCGGGTGACTTCTGCGGCAAACCCCCGCCAGATGGAGCGCGTGCCGGCTGGAACCATCTTTGGACCGGCAGAAATCGTTTTCAGCATTTACAGTGGTGACGATTGTGACCCGCAGAAAGATATTGCGCGGCTGGCAACGCTGGTGGAAGGGATGCAACTGCTTCAGGATGACTATCTGGGCGGGTTGGGCTCGCGCGGTTCAGGTAAAGTTTCCATGACCGATCTTCAGATTTTGTGCCGTAAAGACGTATTGGAAAACGAAACCCTGCTGGCCCAGTATGGTTCGTTCAAAGAGTTTGCTGCAGGCTTAACAGAAATTCTGGGCAAATTGACAAAACAATTAGTCGGCTAGGTAAAGGAGCTTTCATGCCCGAACTTATCCCCTACCACTTATCGCTTCGGGGCGGGCTGCACCTGGGCAAGGGGCCAGATCTGGAAGATTCTGGCATCTCAATGCCATCGGATACGCTGTTTGGAGCGCTGATGATTACCTGGCTGCAACTGGGCGGCGATCCAGAAGCGTTTGTACGGCCATTTTGCGATGGTGCCCCACCGTTTCTGATCACCAGCGCTTTTCCATATGCCGGGCAGGTGCGCTTTTATCCAACCCCCGTAGACTTACGCAGTTTGTTTGCCAACTGGGCTGCCATCAGCAGCAAAATGCGCAAAAAGCTGCGCCGGGTACACTTTATTTCAGAAAGCCTGATGCAGTACGTCCTTCAAGGAAAGCCACTGGATCAGTGGTTGTTCCCGGAAGATGAACAAACAGACCCAACAACCGGGCTGACTTTGCAGGGCAATACGTTCTGGTTATTGAGCAGCGAGGTTGATCAACTGCCAGAAACACTGCGCAAGGCGGATGGTAAGGCCATTCCCAACTGGGCTCTGCGAAAAGCGGTTATCTATGTTGAGAACCGAACTCCCCGCGTGACCATTGACCGCCTGAACAACGCCTCTACAATCTATCATGCTGGCAATGTTCGTTTAGCGGAGGGTTGCGGCCTGTGGTTTGGAGTGCACTGGCGAGACCGAAAAGCTAGGTTAGAGCCCAACGGCGAGACTTTTGAAAAAGCTTTTGAGCAAGCGATGGCATCATTGGCGCATAGTGGAATTGGTGGTGAACGATCATCTGGCTATGGTGCTTTCAGTTATCAAACCGGGGCAATGGTTCAGTTGCCAGATCCGCGTCCGGGAGCGCCAGGGCTGCTGCTCAGCCGTTATCACCCCTCCCGAACTGAGCTGCCTCAAACTTTGTCTGCGGACCAGGCGGCCTATGCCATAGCCACTGTTGGTGGTTGGTTGCAAACTTTCAGCGGGGCTGCCCAGCGCCGAAAAACAATTGCACTGGTTACAGAAGGCAGCCGCATTTACCCGCCCACCTGGCCGGCTGGCGATATGGTGGACCTAAAGCCCGAATACAGTAATGAAGCGGGCATGTTACCCCATCCGGTCTATCGTTATGGCTATGGATTAGCCGCGGGCTGCCCAGATCCGGGGTCAAAGGAGGCTGACCATGCCTGATGCTATCCACTATCAAGCCAAACTGACGACCGTCAGTCCTCTGCATATCGGTTCGGGAAAAACCCTGCTAAATGAATACGATTTTGTGGCCTGCAAAGGTTACACCTGGCGCATTAACGATGATGCACTGTTGGACGCTCAACAGGTTGAAGATCCGCGCGTGATGCAGAAATTGATGAACTGCCCCCCAGGCGACCTGCTGGCTGAGGCCGACTTTGAAATCGGCAGCCCCTATTTCCGATATGTCATTAAGGGGATGCCGCGTTCGGGGCAAGCAGGAGCCGAACTGCGGGAGCAGATCAAAAACAGTTATGACCAACCGTTCATTCCCGGTTCAACACTAAAAGGCGCTTTGCGGACCGCCATTGCCTGGAAAATTGCCCGGGCTGAACAGCTGGACCCGACCCGAGCTGAATTGAATCGGCGCCGGGAGTGGGCAGCCCAAAGTATTGAGCGACAACTGCTGGCACCCAGCGCGCCGCGCGGCAAAGAACCCAATCACGATTTGCTGCGCGCCCTGCAAATTGGCGACAGCCAGCCGGCTGACCCGGCCTGCCTGACGCTGATTAATGTGACGGTGCTCAACCGCGGCGGCAAACCAGGGGCGCCGGTTGAGTTAGAGGCGATTAAATCTGATGCAAGTTTTACGCTGCCCATCAAAATTGACGCGGCCTTGTTTAGTGACTGGGCACGCCGGCAGGGCTTGAAGCTGCCGCATACCGAACTGCTGACCAACCTGCCAGCGCTGCTTAACGAGCGAGCTAAAATTCAACTGGCGCGTGAGCTGAAATGGTACCAGGGCATTACAGCCGCCGGACGGCTGGTGGACTTTTACCAGCAGTTGCTCCGGGCACAGTTACCTGAAAACCAGTGCCTGATGCAGATTGGCTGGGGCGCGGGCTGGCACAGCAAAACGTTGGACGATGTGCTGACATCCCGTGTCAACTGGATGGAAAGCGTGATCCGCGAATACCGCATGTCTATCAAGCCGCGCCGCGAGGGTGATCCCTTCCCCAAGAGCCGGCGGGTTGCTATTCTCGTGCAACGGCAGGCTGATGGGCGGCTGCTGGTTACGCCCGCCCGGCCTCTGGGCTGGGTTTTGGTGGAATTGGAGAAAGCGGCATGAATCTAATCTCATTGGTAGGCGAACAACCTATTCCTAACCTGCTGGTTGCCAGGGCGATGGATTATAACCGGCAAATTCTGGTGCACACA
>JAGOFZ010000203.1 GCA_017996955.1 Longilinea sp. | reverse complement strand
CCTGGGTCATCTTGGTGTCGAGCTTCTGGATGACTTCGTCGCGGGTCCAGTAGAAGTTCATATCGTTCTGCACGCCTTCGAAGTAGGAGACGGTTACGCCACCGGCATTGCAGAGGAAATCGGGGACGTTAAAGATACCGCGCTGCTTGAGGACTTCGTCAGCCTCGGGGGTGGTGGGGCCATTGGCGCCTTCAGCCACAATGCGGACACCCTTGCTGATCTTCTGGACGGTTTCAGCATTGACCTGGCCCTCGAGGGCGGCAGGGATGAGCACATCCACGTCTTTGCTGATCCAGGCATCGCCGGATTCGATGGTGTAGCCAGCATCGCGGGCAGCCTGCTTGTTGATGGTGCCGTACTGGTCGGTGATGGACATCAAGAAGCGGGGATCAATGCCGTCTTTCTTGGTGAAGGTGTAGGAGGTGCGGTCTTCGCGGTCCCAGCAGGAGACGCAGATGACCTTGCCGCCCAGGTGTTCAATGAAGCCGATGGCGGCATACTGCGCCACGTTGCCAAAGCCCTGAATGGCAGCCGTGCAGCTCTTGGGATCCATCTTGAGATGGGTCATGGCTTCGCGCACGGTGTAGATGACGCCGAAGCCAGTGGCTTCGGTGCGGCCCAACGAGCCGCCGCCGCCCACGGGTTTGCCCGTGATGACGCCGGGGGTGTAAACGCCGCTCAGCTTGGAGTATTCGTCCATCATCCAGCCCATCATCTGGGGGGTGGTGCCAACATCAGGCGCCGGGACGTCCTGGCGGGGGCCAATGTTCTTCCACATGGCCTGCACCCAGCCGCGAACAAGGCGTTCTTTTTCGCCAGTCGAGAGGGTGGAAGGATCTACCACCACACCACCTTTACCGCCACCCAGGGGGATGTCGGCAACGGCGCATTTCCAGGTCATCCAGGTGGCCAGGGCGCGCACGGTGTCAATCGTTTCAGCGGGGTGGAAGCGGATGCCGCCCTTGTTAGGGCCGCGGGCATCGTTGTGCTGAACACGGAAGCCCTGGAACATGCGCAGGGTGCCATCGTCCATGCGGACAGGGATGCGGAAGGCGAATTCGCGCATCGGCCAGCGCAGGAATTCGCGCACGGGCTGGTCCAGACGGAGCAAATCGGCCACATGGTCGAACTGCCGCTGTGCCATTTCAAACGCGTTGGTTTGGGAAGCCATTGAAATTCTCTCCTGTTGGGTTTGAAAATCGAAA
Source organism: Longilinea sp. (assembly GCA_017996955.1). GTDB lineage: Bacteria > Chloroflexota > Anaerolineae > Anaerolineales > Anaerolineaceae > JAGOFZ01. The sequence goes on along the minus strand of JAGOFZ010000203.1, from coordinate 2,226 downwards.
GATTTTTGCCATCAGAATGCCGGATAACGCTTGCCTGCTGGGGGAGCGGATGAGCGACTCTCCTCCACCGGATTGTTACATGAATAGGTTAACCGATAGCTCCCTTTGCGTCAATATGATGAAAATCGGTTTTGTGTGGTGATGTACCTCCGCATGGTTGTATCATCTGTCAGTTTTAACTGTATAATAATTTTAACCATTCGCGTTGAGGAGGATCAGCCATGCCAACCGAGGCCGGAAAAGGTGAACACCATTACTATCTGATCAAGCGTCCGGCAGAGAACCCTAACGATACTGCCGAGATCGAAGCTCGCAAACATTACCTGGGGATTGACGCCGTGCGCTGGTTTGTCAACAAGCAGGGGACCATTCTGACCAACCGGATCGCCAGCGGAACGGTGCACGTCTCGCTGGCCAACGAGACTTACGAAGCCGGGTTGGGGCTGTATCAACTGGAGGGCGGGGCGCGCACTGCGCCAATCTTTGACCGCCCGGTGCTGCCCAACCGGATTTACCCCGGCGATAAGATTACGCTGCGGATTTATCTGCGCGCCATCCAGCAGGATACGCTGCTGGGCGGGCTGCTGCGCGAAATGTCGAAAGCCAGCCTGGATGTGATTGCCGGAGCCGTAGGCGCCGCCACAGCCACGGGGCCCATGGCAGTGCTGCTGGCAGCCGGCGCCAGTCTGACGAGCGGCGTGCGCGAGATTTTGAACCAGGGCAAACGAGGCCTGACTATTCTGGATCCCGAAGGATTAGAGATTACCCTGTCGGCGGCTGATTTACGCGGCCCCGAAACCTACCTGCTGATCCATCGCGGCATGAACCTGGCCGCCAGCCAGTTCCGGCTGGCGGGCAATGGCAATAACATCACCGATGTGCTGTACGCTGATGCCCCGCTTGAAGACGGTGCCTGGTGCCTCTTCCGGCTGCGGCGAGAGGATGAGTTTGGCGGGCCGCGCCCCTGGGAGCAGGAAGCTCGCAGTGCCCGCGCCGAACTGGACGCGCTGATGACTCAGTGGAGCCTGGACGGGGTGACCGTGCAGGAGGTGCGCGAACAACTCAAACCCAAGAGCGGTCAGCCGCCCAGCCTGGGCGACCGAATTTTGGGTGTCATTCAGGTTATCCGCACCGATTGGGTGCTGGCAGAGCGCGAAGCGGTGGCGCGCGCCGGGATGCTGAAGGCCCGGCTGGACCTGGCGCAGCAAGCCGCCCGCGCCGATAACTTCCAGCTCTATTTTGACCTGCGGGACGAACTGGAGACCAAGTTGAAGGATGGTCTGCGCCCGCCCAAGACGGCGGCCAAAGCCCTGAGCGGCGAGGCCGAGCAGGTGCACGGCACTCGCCCACTGACCGATGCAACCACCCCCGCGCTGGAAGGCGAGGAACTTTGGCGCACACTGCGCTATGTGGGCAAAGCGTAAGAAAATTTAGCTTGCGAATTTGAAGAATCCGGCGGTCATGGCTTTATTGCCCGACCGTCGGGTTCTTTGATTTATCAGGCACCCAACGCGCTTGACATCTCTTCAACTGGCGGCTATAATACATGAATACATGTTCATATATTCAGGAATAAACCCATGACCCAGACACCCGCCCCCACCCGCTGCGAAGAGAATGTGATTCATGAAGAAGCCGTGCGCGCGGCGCAGACGCGCCTGGTGGATGGCCTGACAGCCACACATCTGGCGCAGACCTTTCAGGCACTCTCAGACCCGGCGCGGGTGCGGCTCATCTCTGCACTGTTGGAGAACGAGCTGTGCGTGTGCGACCTGGCTGCCGTGCTGGGCATGTCACAGAGTGCGGTTTCACATCAACTGCGCAGCCTGCGCGATCTGCACCTGGTGCGCACCCGCAAAGCCGGGCGGATCGTCTACTATGCGCTGGATGACGCCCATATTCGCGACCTGTTTCAGCGCGGGCTGGAACATATTCAACATCACCAACAAGGATCAGCAGCATGACCTCACCCAATTCGACTGAAAATTCTGCCTGCGGCTGTGCCGCCTGCGAAGCGCCTGCGTCCCGCACAGCCCGCAAACCGCTCAACTTTTTCAGCTTTCTGTGGGCGCGGCCCGAGGCGCGCCTGGCGCTGGGCGCCGGGCTGCTGCTGGGCATCGCCGTGCTGGTTGAAGCCCTGGGCGGGCCTTTGCTGTTGGTGCGGGCGCTGCAAATTGCGGCACTGAGCATTGCCGGTTATCCGGTAGCGCGCAGCGGACTGCTGGG
>JAGOFZ010000202.1:2066-3453 GCA_017996955.1 Longilinea sp. | reverse complement strand
TGCGTTCCCCAAGCAGGTGCAGCACTTCTGACATCTGCGTTTGTAAATCTTTCTCGCCGCACAGCTTTGTAACTTCAAGCAAAAAACTGATTGTACTAGAGGTTGGGTTGTCCATGGTTGCTGTCCCCCTGAGGTTTAAAAACGCCAATTGCGATGCCAACAATCCTGGGCGCCGTTTCGCCTGTATTAGGATGGTAAATAAACGTTGGGTGGCTTGTGTTGCTGCTGTGCGGCACAAACCGCCACTCAGTTTCCGTTCTGCGCTCAAAATATTTCAGCGTCAATGTTGTATCGGCGCCTTCTGTGGTTTGCGCTTGCAGCACCACAATATTGCCCGGGTCGGCGGTTTCCTGGGCGCGCACCAGTACATAATCACCCGGGTCTATCCCATCCTCGTTCATACTGTCCCCGGTGATATAAAACAGCGCATATGCTTGCTGCCGCGAACGCTCCCCATCGCTCTTCCGCAAGCGGATCAATCGTTCCCCCGGCACCAGGCTGTAGAATCGACACATCCGCCGGCGAATTTCCAGGGATTCAACTTCGTTATTCAGCGCAACCCGTTCAACGGGTCGGGTGATCTGTGCCCAGATTGGCTGAAATGCACCTGCCGCCAGCGCCGGATACACATCCAAATGAAAATAGCCATTCGGCGATAGTGTGGCTTCTTGCAGCGGCGCCTGGCTCGGGTACGGCAGTATTTGTGGAATAGGTCTGGTGGGCTGGGGTTGAATGGGTTCCGCCTCAATCGGGGCATCAGCTTCCGCCTCAACCTCTGTGCTAAAGCTGGCAAAGAACCGCTTCATCTCAATTGCAAGCTGGCTGTAAAATCGAAAATCATCTGCCCTTGGATGCGTGACTAACTTTTCGATAATGTGAATCCCATGCTGCCAGCAAATTTGATCTTCCCCGCTGCCAGCCCGTCCCTCAATTTGGTTGATCAAGCAGCCCTGCATCCAATAGATAGCCGCCTGCAGGTGCTGCATTTCCCAATCGCCGTCATTCGGCTCACCCAACAAACCCAGTGCTTGTTCCAGGTCGAATTCCGCGTCGCCGCAACGTCCTGCTGCCTCAAACACAATTGCCCGCAGCACCCGGCTTTTCGCCCGTTCCAAAACTTGCCTTTGTGCATCGGCCAAGCGCACCCATTTATTGGCTTTTTCCAGGGCTTGCCTGGCAAATTTTTCTGCTGCATTTGAAGATGGCGCAGCTTTTTGCTGGACAATGGCAGCTTGAATCTGTTGAGTATAGACCCGCTCCGTCTCGCTGCCGGGCGCCAATCCTCGATAATGCATTAACCGATCAAATGTGCTTTGAATCGTATTCATTCAAGCCCAATCCAGCCTCAATGGTGGGACAAGTCCTGTCCCCCGCACAGATTAATGAA
>JAGOFZ010000202.1:0-1966 GCA_017996955.1 Longilinea sp. | reverse complement strand
CTGGGTTTGTTAGCGCAGCAGCCGCGGCATGGCTACGAATTGCACGCCGCTTTTCAGGCTATTTCTGGTGGCCAGGAGCTTTGGGATGTCAAACCCGCCCAGGTTTACACCACGCTCGCCCGTCTCGAAGAGAGCGGTCTGGTGGTTCAGGAAGGCACCAGCCAGGACGCCGGCCCCGAAAAGCGCATCTATGCCCTCACCGAAACCGGTCAGGCCGAACTGCGCACCTGGCTGCTCAGCAGCATCCCGTCAGATGCCCAGCGTGACGCCTTCTACGTCAAACTGATGCTCTGCCTCGCCCTGGGTGATGTCAATCCCCGCACGGTCATCCAGGTACAGCGTGGCAGCCTGTATCAAGAACTGCACCGGGTAACCGCTCTCCGTCAGTCCGCCGACCCACACACCGAGCTGGCCAGAATGCTCTTTTTGGATAAAGTCGTCATGCACCTGGAAGCCGATTTGCGCTGGTTGGACATGATTGAAGCCCGTTTGGACGATGTGCAGCAGCAGCCTTTGCCGCAACCCGAACGCCGCTTGCGCGGCCGCCCGCCGAAGCAAATCTCAACCGATTAATTTTTTCATGGAGGTATCAATATGTCGCTGGTAGAAACACAACAACTTACCAAGGTCTATGGTCAGGGCGAAACCGAAGTCCTCGCCCTGGATCATGTGAATCTAAAAATCGAAGCCGGCGAATTTGTCGCCGTGATGGGCCCAAGCGGCTGTGGTAAATCCACCCTGCTCCATCTGGTGGGCGGTTTGGACCGCCCCACAGAGGGCTCGGTAATCCTCAACGGCCACAACCTCGCCGCTCTGGATGATACCCGCCTGACTGCCGTCCGCCGCCAGCAAATCGGCTTCATTTTCCAATTCTTCAACCTGATTCCGGTCTTATCGGCTCAAGAGAATGTCTCTCTGCCGTTGGTGCTTGATGGCGCCAGGGCCGGCGCTGCCGATCAAAAAGCCACCGATTGGCTGACCCGCCTGGGCCTGGAAGACCAGTGCCACCGCCGCCCCGACCAACTCTCGGGGGGCCAGCAGCAGCGGGTTGCCATTGCCCGTGCCCTGATCAGTGAACCCGCCCTTGTCCTGGCCGATGAGCCCACCGGCAACCTCGATTCCCGCGCCGGCGACGAGGTCGCTGGCCTGCTGCGCCGGGTGGTAGATGAGTGGGGCCGCAGCATCCTGATGGTCACGCACGACCCCCGGATTGCCGCTTATGCCGATCGCATCATCTTCCTCAAGGATGGCCGCGTTATTGATGAAACCCGTTTGAACGCGGCCAGTGTGGGCGAAGCCGATCGTGTCAAAGAGAAAGTGGAGGCGCTATGAGCGTCGCATGGAAGTTAGCCTGGCGTTATCTATCGGGGCATAAGCTCCGCACCACCCTCACAACCCTGTCCATCGTGCTGGGTGTGATGATTATCTTCGGCCTCAATTCCATGATCCCCGCCATGGAGCGGATTGTTGCGCGCCAGATGATGGCCGCCGTCAGCGAAGTGGAATTGAGCGTCCGTAGTGTTTCAGGCAGCCCGTTTGACAGCCAGTCTTTGGCTGTTGTGCAGTCTGCCAAAGGTGTCCAATCCGCCACCGGAATCCTCAGCCAATTGGTTGCCATTCCCGAAGGGCTTGTTCGCCCCGCCGTGGATGAATATCAAGTTGTAAAAACCGTGATCGTGATTGGCGTGGACCCGGATACAGTTACTGCAGTGCGCGCCTTTTCAATCTCGTCGGGTCGCTTCCTTGAATCCGGCGATACAACCGCCGTTGTCCTGCCCGTTTCTCTATCTCAAAAACTAGACTTGCAGCCCGGAGATGTCTGGACTTTGCCTTCAGCCAACGGCACAGTTGATTTAACTGTTGTTGGCATATTCAAACCTTCCATGCCCGCCCTGGGCACTGAAGAAATCTATGTCCCGCTGGCTCAGGTTCAATCTATGCTGAATTTGCCCGACCAGATCAGTGT